>VMCW01000041.1 GCA_008081175.1 Flavobacteriaceae bacterium | reverse complement strand
AAAACACAAAAAAATCCTTCTCTGAAACCATGGAGGATTTATACAACTACATCAACCCAAGAACAGGAAAAAAAGCACCTTTGCTTTCTGATGAAGTGTATAAAATCATTAAAGAGAATGCAGATAAACTCGACTCTAGCATCATCTACAATCGTGATTTTGGCTATGACTTCTTTGGTTTTAAAACTTTAGAACGTTCTTATCTTCTTAAATTAAATGGAAAGATAGTAGAACGTCCTCAGCACATGTTGATGCGTGTGTCTGTTGGAATCCATCTCGATGATATTGATGCTGCACTCGAAACCTATGAGTTGATGTCCAAGCGATATTTTACTCATGCAACCCCCACACTCTTCAATTCAGGTACACCTAAACCACAGATGTCCTCATGTTTCTTGCTGACCATGAAGGACGATAGTATTGATGGAATTTACGACACCCTTAAGCAAACGGCAAAAATATCGCAGTCTGCAGGAGGGATAGGTCTATCTATACACAACATTAGGGCAACAGGTTCTTACATTGCAGGGACTAATGGTACTTCTAATGGTATTGTGCCTATGCTACGAGTCTTTAATGATACCGCACGTTATGTAGATCAGGGTGGAGGTAAGCGCAAGGGTTCTTTCGCAATTTACGTAGAACCTTGGCATGCAGATATTTTTGACTTTTTGGAGTTGAAAAAGAATCACGGTAAAGAAGAAATGCGTGCACGCGATCTTTTCTACGCAATGTGGACACCAGACCTCTTTATGAAACGCGTTGAAGAAGATGGAAAATGGACTTTAATGTGTCCTAATGAATGCCCTGACTTGTACAATGTTCACGGTGAGGAGTTTGAAGCACTTTACCAAAAGTACGAATCTGAGGGAAGAGGAAGAAAAACAATCAAAGCACGAGACCTTTGGGAAAAAATACTAGAATCTCAAATCGAAACGGGAACGCCCTATATGCTTTACAAAGATTCTGCTAATCGCAAGTCTAATCAAAAGAATCTAGGAACAATTCGCTCTTCCAATTTATGTACAGAGATTTTAGAATACACCTCTGCAGATGAGGTCGCAGTTTGTAATTTAGCTTCTATTGCTTTGCCCATGTTTGTCAAAGACGGAGCATTCGATCACCAGGCACTTTTTGATGTAACGGTACGAGTTACTAAAAATTTGAACAGAGTAATTGATAGAAACTATTATCCTGTTAAGGAAGCTGAAAACTCAAACTTTAGACATCGTCCAGTAGGATTAGGTGTTCAAGGTCTAGCAGACACCTTCATCATGTTACGTCTGCCTTTCACTTCAGATAAAGCCAAAGAACTCAATCAAGAAATTTTTGAAACGCTCTATTTTGCGGCAGTAACTGCATCTGCAGAAGAAGCAAAAAAAGACGGTACCTATGAGTCTTATAAAGGTTCACCGATCTCTAACGGGGAGTTTCAGCACAACCTCTGGGGTATTAAAGATGAAGAACTCAGCGGTCGCTGGGATTGGGCAGCATTGAGAAAAACAGTCAAAAAACACGGAGTGCGCAACTCGCTACTTGTGGCACCAATGCCTACAGCTAGTACTTCTCAAATTCTTGGAAACAATGAGTGTTTTGAGCCATACACATCCAATATATATACCCGACGTGTGCTTTCGGGTGAGTTTATAGTTGTCAACAAACATCTTCTAGAAGATCTTGTAGAGCGCGGCCTTTGGAATGAAGACATGAAACAAGAGCTCATGCGAAATAACGGTTCTGTTCAAAACATTGATGCCATACCGGACGACTTAAAAGAGCTTTATCGTACCGTTTGGGAAATGAGTATGAAGGACATTATTGATATGTCACGTCACAGAGGTTATTTTATTGATCAATCACAATCATTAAATCTTTTTATGGAGGGTGCTACCATGGCTAAATTGACTTCCATGCATTTCTATGGTTGGAAATCTGGTCTTAAAACAGGAATGTATTATCTGAGAACAAAATCTGCTGTGGACGCCATCAAGTTTACCTTAGACAACAAAGCCAAAGCACAAACACCAAAAGTAGAAGCTGCTGTTGCTGCATCAAGTCCAGCCGCAAGCTCCCCGGATTCTACTCCTGTTGAACCACTTTCACCTCAAGAACTCAAGCAAATGTTGGCTCAAGCCAAAGAGAATGAGGATGACGACTGTTTGATGTGCGGATCGTAAATTTTGTTTCTCAGAATAAAGCTTAATTTAGGGGTAACGATACTTAACATTAAGCTAACACAAGTGTTTCAATAACTGATTTGTTTTGCACAAACAATTAGTAATGAAACATGTTAAGGTAGTCTATGCACTTTTCTTTAGTGCACTAATACAAATGCTAGGAGCACAGGAAATAAGTGATACCAAGTTTGGAAAGGGTATGATTAATTTCATCGCAAAGGACAGCTCTTTTAGTGTCAAATTCGCACCGCGTTTTCAAACCAGATATCAGAGTGAATGGGAATATAGTGGATCAAATTACACTCCCGCTTCTTATAACTTTTTGGTTCGTAGGGCACGTTTAAAATTTGACGGTTATGCTTTTTCACCAAAACTGATTTACAAAGTTGAGTTGGGTCTTTCCAATAGAGACATCTCAGGAGCTAACCTCTACAATAGAAACACGCCTCGGTATATACTTGATGCGGTACTAAAATGGAAATTCCATAAAGACTTTGAGCTTTGGGCAGGACAAACTAAACTTCCAGGTAATATTGAGCGAGTAGTTTCTTCTGCTAATTTACAATTGATTGATCGATCCTTGTTGAACAGTAAATTTAATATCGATCGCGACATGGGTATTCAGTTAAGACACCAATCCAAGCTTGGTGGGTCGTGGATCAGTAGAGAAAAATTATCTCTTTCACAAGGAGAGGGAAGAAACATCACCGAAGGAAATTTAGGTGGACTTCAATACACTGCTCGTTTAGAATTACTGCCTTTTGGAAAATTTGAATCTAAAGGGGACTATTCTCAAGGTGATTTAGCACGGGAAAAATCGATAAAAGCTATGTTCGGTTTTACCTACGATTACAATCAAAATGCTGTAAAAACAAGAAGCAATATGGGTTCCTATATGAACCAAACGGCAGGGGGGCTGTTTGAAACGGATATTAATACTGTCTTCTTGGATGGAGTTATAAAATACAACGGATTTGCACTTACAGGAGAGTATGCAAAAAGAACTGCAGACACCGTTGAAGCACTTGAAGCGGATGGAAAAACAAAAACAGGAGCGGTAGTCAACACAGGTTCTGCTGTGAACTTTCAGGGTAGTTATTTGTTTAAAAACAATGTAGAATTAACGGTACGCTATACCTCATTGGATTTTGAAACAATTACACGTTTATCAGATCTCAGACAACTCACCTATGGGATTTCAAAATACGTAGTTGGTCACAAATTGAAAGTACAAGCAGACCTTAGTTTTACAAATGCAAATGAGATGAAAGACAGTATTCTTTTTAGAACAGGTTTTGACCTTCATTTTTAATAATTTAATAACACGATATGCAGAAATAATCTGCATCTTTAAAAAAAATTAAGAACAAAGAAATGGACAATATATATTTATTAATGTTGGTTGCACTTGCAGTATTAGCTGTTCTAGATATTGTGGTAGGAGTGAGTAACGACGCAATAAATTTTTTAAATTCTGCAATAGGTTCTAAGGCAATTTCTTTTAGAACGATTATGATTGTCGCCAGTTTGGGGATTTTTATTGGGGCTGTTTTTTCAAGCGGAATGATGGAAGTAGCCCGTAAGGGAATATTCAACCCAGGCGAGTTTTATTTTGATGAGATCATGGTCATTTTTATGGCAGTAATTATTACGGATATTTTGCTACTCGATTTCTTTAACACCATTGGTTTACCAACATCGACAACAGTATCTATAGTCTTCAACCTTTTGGGAGCTTCTGTGGTCATGTCTATCTTTAAAATTCTGGATTCAGACACACAGACTTTAGCAGACCTGGGCACTTATATCAATACGGACAAAGCCGTAACAATAATCAGTGGAATACTCTTATCTGTTCTCATTTCATTTTCTGTTGGAGCTTTTGTTCAGTGGCTCTCTAGAATAATTTTCACTTTTCAATTTGAAAAGAAAGTCAAAAATTTTGGGGCACTTTTTGGTGGTGTTGCCCTTACTTCTATTACCTATTTTATTTTTATCAAAGGACTAAAAGGGACACCCTACTACAGCGAAATGTCAGGATTTTTAAAAAGTAATGAACTAGTTCTTGTCTTTGTTTCATGGCTTGTATTAACTCTTTTTTCATATTTCTTTCAGAAAATTTCTCAAAAGAGCATTCTCATAGTAATTATTCTGGTTGGAACTTTTGGTCTTGCCTTGGCCTTTTCAGGAAATGATTTGGTCAATTTCATAGGAGTTTCTATGGCAGCCTATCATTCCTATGAAGCTTGGAGTGTTTCAGGGATTGATCCAAGTCTTTTCTCTATGGAGTCCTTAGATAAAAAAGTACCTGCGGAACCATTATTACTTTTTTTAGCTGGGGGGATAATGGTAGTTACGTTATGGTTTTCGAAAAAGGCTAAAACAGTAGCTGAAACAGAAATAGGGCTTTCCAGACAACACGATACCCATGAAAAATTCAAGCCCAATTTATTTTCTAGAGGAATCGTAAATGTTTTCTTTAGATCCTCCTCTCTTTTGAGTTTTATAATGCCTAGAGCGTTACGGGAAAAAATTGAAGAAAGTTTTGATAGAAAAGACACACTAATAATCAATAAAGATCAAAGTGTGGACGCCCCCGCTTTCGATATGATTCGCGCTTCTGTAAACCTTATGGTCGCAGGAATCTTGATTTCAGTAGCAACAGCAATGAAACTTCCGCTGTCAACTACCTATGTGACTTTTATGGTAGCAATGGGTACCTCTCTTGCAGATCGTGCTTGGGGTAGAGAAAGTGCTGTTTATCGTGTCGCAGGAGTTTTGAGTGTGATTGGAGGTTGGTTTTTAACGGCCATAGGCGCTTTTATTGCCTCTGGAATTGTGGTTTATCTCATACGTTGGGATAAAGCAACTATGATCCCTGTTTTATTGCTTTTAACTATTATGCTACTCATTCGCAACTTCCTTAGACACAAAAACAAATCCTCCCAAGTCAGTCATAAGGAATTAAAAATGTCTGAGAGTAGCACGGTACAAGGAATCATTTCTGAAAGTGCTGATAATATTGTTAATGTAGTTACAAGAGCAAAAAAGATTTATGCTACGATTCTTAAGGGTCTTTCTACTCAAGATTCGGACGTCCTTAAAAAGAGTAAAAAAGGAGTAGCAAAACTCGATGAAGAGATTGAAGAACTACGCGACAATATTTTCTTTTTGATTAAAAATTTGGATGAAACCAGTGTAAGGGGAAGTAGTTTTTACATTTTAATTCTCGCCTATTTGACAGATATTGCCCAGTCACTTGAATTCATTTCTAAAAAGAGTTTTAAGCATGTAAACAATCAACATCAAAAGTTAAAGTTCAAACAGTTCAAAGACTTAATGGAAATCGAAGACCGATTGAATATGATGTATGATGAGGTTGTGGAGATTTTTAACAGTAGAAAGTTTGAAAGAGTATCCTTGGTATTGGCTCAAAGAGAGGAAATCATCACGTTTATTTCTGAAAAGATAAATGCTCAAATAGAACGCACCCGTTCAGAAGAGTCCAGTCCAAAGAATACAACACTCTATTTCAATATTCTTTTAGAAACAAAAGATTTGGTGAATAATATTCTAAACCTTCTTGAAGAATACCATTCGAGTTATAGAAAGTAGTAGAGATACTTTGGAGAGTAAAACTTTTGGTTATTTTTAAAGAACTTCTCCTCGTTTACTGTTGTAGATTAATAACTTTGTCTTATGAATTGGGAGGCATTACTTTCACTAAAACGCTATGGCGATACCAACAAAAGGCTGAGAACTGAGCAAGATGATCTGCGTCTTGGCTTTGAGGTGGATTACGACCGTATTGTATTTTCAAATGCCTTTAGAAGTTTACAAGACAAGACACAAGTCATTCCTTTTTCTAAAACAGATTTTGTTCACACTCGATTAACACACAGTCTTGAGGTTTCCGTAGTAGGAAGAAGCTTGGGCCGAATGGCTGGGAGTGCTATTTTGGATAAGCATCCTCATTTACACGCTTCCCTGGGGTATCGAGCCAATGATTTTGGAGCTATAACTGCTGCGGCTGCATTAGCTCACGATATTGGTAACCCCCCTTTTGGGCATAGTGGAGAAAAAGCGATTGGACATTTTTTCACCTCTGGCAAAGGATCTGAATATCAATCCCTTCTCAGTGCAGAAGAATACCAAGACCTTTGTGATTTTGAAGGCAACGCAAATGGACTTAAAATTTTAACGGAATCACGCCCCGGTACTCAAGGGGGACTTCGTCTGAGTTATGCCACTTTGGGTGCGTTTGTGAAGTATCCCAAAGCGAGTTTACCTCATAAGCCTACGACTCATGTTGCAGATAAAAAATTTGGTTATTTTCAAAATCAAAAGGCTCTTTTTAATGATGTTGCAAGGGAGTTGTCTTTGGTAGAAGGTGGAAAAACATTACGTCATCCGCTGACTTATCTGGTCGAGGCAGCTGACGATATTTGTTATACTATAATTGATTTTGAGGACGGCATAAACCTGGGTTGGATTTCTGAAGACTACGCTTTGGAATATTTAATCAACTTGGTACGGGATCAAATCGATTCCAAAAAATACGCAAAGCTTGCTTTTAAGCCTCAAAGATTAAGCTACTTAAGAGCTTTGGCAATCAATAGCCTCATCCAAGATGCAGTTCAGCTATTCATACAAAATGAAGCTGCCCTTTTATCAGGAGCTCTAGAAGTGAGCCTCTTGGATAAAAGTAAGTACAAAGCCCAAATGGAGGACATTATTAAGCTGAGTATCAAAAACATCTACCAGTCAAAAGAAGTTGTTCAAAAAGAAGTCGTGGGCCACAGAGCTATTTCTGTACTTTTGGAAAATTATGTTCAAGCAGCAATCCGTACCTTTGAAGGCAGCGCCACTACTCACGACAAACTCATTCTATCCTTGGCTCCAGAGGGAACACCAATGGTAGGAGCCACCCACTACGAGACCTTACTAAACATCAGTTGTTTTGTTGCTAGTCTGTCCGACGGTAAAGCACTTCGTATGGCACAAGATATTGGAGGCTAGTACAATTAGTATCCTTTTATAGAACTTAGTACCTTTGTCCGCAAAATAAAGAGTCCATGCGCTGGATCATTACCTTACTATTTTTAGCTGTTTTTCAATGGTATAGTTACCAAGCAATCAAAACGATTACTTCTAACCGTTGGATGCTATTACTCTATTTCATAATAGTGCTTATGATCATTGGGAATTTAGTTTTCCATACGTTAGTGATAGAACGCTCTACAACAATGGAACCTCGATTGATGTATGCCATTGGATTTTTCGTAACTCTTTTTGCCTTTCAGGCTTTGGTCACTCTCTTGCTTTTAGGAGAAGATATTTTGCGAATACCACAAGGGATTTATGTGTTTTTTACTAAGATGCCCGGACAAACCCAGTTCTTGCCCGAACGAAGAAAAATCATCTCTCAAATAGCAGTTGGGTTGGCAGCCATTCCTTTTGCATCTCTTTTGTACGGTATGTATAGAGGAAAATACAATTATAAAGTACTGAACTATGTTTTGGAATACGACGATTTACCCGAGGCTTTTGATGGGTTTAAAATTGCTCAAATCTCAGACATCCATAGCGGAAGTTTTGACAATCCAGAAAAAGTTCAGTATGGTGTAGATTTGATAAACCAGCAACAAGCTGATGTAGTTTTTTTCACAGGAGACCTTGTCAATAATCGCGCAGAAGAAGTTTTTCCTTGGATAGAAACTTTTAAAAAAATCAATTCAAAATTCGGGGTATATTCAATATTAGGAAATCATGACTATGGAGACTATACTAGTTGGGAAAGTGAGGCTGAAAAGAAAAAAAATATGGAAGCCCTTTTTGATGCTCAAAAGCAAATGGGTTGGGATCTTTTACTCAATGAGTCTCGTTTTATAGAAAAAGATGGGCAACGATTGGCCTTGGTAGGTGTAGAAAACTGGGGGTCTGGTTTTAAACAGGCAGGAGATTTAGAAAAAGCACTTGAAAATGTAGCTCCACAGGACTTTAAAATCCTACTTTCTCATGATCCTTCCCATTGGGAAGCTCAGGTACTTCCACATCCTTTTGATATTCACTTGACCTTGAGCGGACACACCCACGGCATGCAGTTTGGGATTGAGATTCCAGGCTGGATCAAATGGAGCCCTGTCAAATGGAGGTACAAGCAGTGGGCAGGTATATATGAACAAGCAAAACAACGATTGAATGTCAATAGAGGCTTTGGATATTTGGCTTACCCAGGTCGTGTAGGGATTTGGCCAGAGGTGACTGTTATTACTTTAACTAAAACAAAAACAATCGTTTAATCAATTTCTTTTACATTTGTTTTTGTAATTCGTAGAGATAATGTCAAAATTTGGAGAATTATTAGACGAAAAAATTCCAATTCTGCTTGCTTTCTTTAGAAGTGAGGAAGTAGTCACTGAGGAAATGAACCCCGTGTTGAAAGATGTTGCCGCTGCACTTGGCGATAAAGGAAAGGTGATTAAAATTGATGTGGATAAAAACCAACAATTGTCTGAAGCACTCAGAGTCAAAGTACTTCCTACACTGATGATCTATAAGTATAGTGAAATGGTTTGGAGACAAAGCGGAGAGCAAGATGCAAACACCCTGATTAGTTTACTTCAAGACCACGTAGATTAAATTTATTCTTCTACTTCACCCAAATTCAACTCAGCATTAAACAACGATACATTTTTGTTGTACTGCTCTTCTAACATATTAAAGAAAGGACTGCTATCATACGAATTGACCAATTGCAAGAAATAATTGTAAGAGGCCCATTCTTGTTTAATTCTCTCTTGAAGTTGTGCTTGGTTGGCAGAGGAAAATTGAGCGAAAAGCTGCATGCGCTCACTGTACTGATCAGCAATATTTGTACTCAATTCTTGTGCTTTTTCTACCTCATCAGCTAAATAATATCCCTCAGCAACCTCCATCAAGCTTGTATAAAATTCATAATCTCCGTAGAGGTATTTAAAAGGAACAGCAGCATTTAAAAATTGGTTGAGTGTTGATTTTAGATTTGCTTTTTCAGCGTGTTTTAAGTCGGCCTCTACCAAGGTTCTGTATCGTTCTATTTCTGTAATAATTTCTTCCCCCAGCTGATATTGTAATCCC
>VMCW01000141.1 GCA_008081175.1 Flavobacteriaceae bacterium | reverse complement strand
AATTTACAAAGATTAATTAATAACTACGTGCTATAACCTTCTGTTTTCTTTAGCCTAAGATAGGGCACTATCTGTTCAGAAACTTTAAAGGGTACAATTAATTTATTCGGATTTAATTCCAAAATCCCCATTCAGTCCTTACTAAAACTAACTCGTGGAAACCTTAATTTTATGATCACGAAAAAAAGGACTGATGGGGAATGTTATATCGTTTTAATTCACACATTCGATTACCTTGAATTAAGATGAATTTGGAGTGGCTTAATTCATTTTAACTTGGGAAGATCAACTCACTGAGCTAAAAAGTAGTATCAGTGAAATCGACAATACACTAACGATTAGAATTATTTTAGTATCTAAATTCATTATGCAGAATTAAAAAAGTAAAATTGCAACTTTAGAAAGACATAAAAAATAGTATCATATCAATGTAATTAATTTAATAATAGTATTTTTAAGTACATAGTTTCTTAAAGGCTAGCCTGTAAATGCATGTTTTTTTAATCATATTATTTAATTTCATTCAAAGTGATTTGGATTCGAATGTTTTTTTAATTCAAGACAATCTGATCCGTTATTACGACGAAGAATTACAACCCCTTGAAGAACAAGTATTAGAACTACCTCAAGAAATAAAAATTGATGCTTATACCCATGCAACAATAAATGATAGATTCTACTTTTTTGGAGGAAAAAGTGGGCAGGTCTATTCCCTAGAGGGAAATAAAGTCAAACGGATAGATGAAACGATTGATCACCGAATGACGATTAATGCAACAATTTTTGTTCATCACGATACTATTTTTAAATACGGTGGATATGGCTATTGGAGTCAAAGGAACTTCATGACGTACTTTGATTTTGTCTCTAAAGAATGGGAAGTCTACAAAAAAAATACTTCGTACAATCCAAAAGGAAGATATGGCGGATTTCATTTCAAAACAAAAGACAAAATTTATTTCTTTGGAGGGGCAAGAGTTGATGAGAATGACCGATTGAAATCCATTGAAAATAAAGAAATAGTCTCTTTTGACTTTAAAACAAAAAAATACAGTCTGTTGGGAACAACCACTTTTGACCTTAGTAATTGGGACCATCTTGTCAATTCAAACAGTTACATTTTACTCAAAGCAAATAATTTTCTCTATAAAGTAGACCTGATCAACAACAAGCTTCTCACTTATGAACTGCCTCCCTTTTTATGGAAAACAGAGCAACGGTTATCCCATCAAAACAGTTATAAAAATGGTGAATTTCGATTTGTAGTAAAAGATAATTTCGACCAAATTGAATGGATTAAAATTAAAGAAGATCTACTGTTTGCCCTTCCAATAAAAACAGAGCCATTTTTTGAATCCAAAAAGGATACTCGTTTCATTTATATTTTATTATTAGCGTTTTTGTTGTTTGTTTTGATGCGGTATATTTTGATTAAGCAAAGAAAAAAAACCGTTATTCTAAACGAAAAGGGAGTTGTGAGAAATGCCATTTTACACCCCCTCAATGAAGCACAAATAAAAGTATTAAAAGTCATTCTTTTAAAGGGAGAAATTTCAACTGCTGAATTGCTAAAAATTATTGAAAAAGATACTCTTTCCTATGTTCACAACATTCGATTGAAAAATGATTTCATTACCCAGCTCAACTATGAGTTAAAAACGATTTTTGGGTTTTCAAAAGAACCTTTGGAACTTAAAAGAGGAGAGATTGATAGAAGAATTAAATATCTCGTTCCAAAAGAAGCCTTTCAAGTTCTTTTAAAAAAAATAAAAGTCACTTAAGGAGTTGCTCCTTACTTTAGCTCGATTGTACCAAAAAAAATCCCCCTTAAAAAGGGGGACTGTATTCATTTATTTTATTCTACTGTTGTACTCCTGGTAGATTTGAAGTAGGAGCTTCTTGTGTCCAAGGATAGCCTTGTTTTCTCTCCTCAGGGTACACCTCGTTTAAAGTGTCTCCTTCATAGACAAATCCGTTTTTGACGACAAACTTTACAGTGTTTGTATTGCGAATATCCTCCAATGGATTTTTTTCTAATACTACAAGGTCTGCTAATTTCCCATTTTCAATACTTCCCAAGTCTTTAGAAAGACCCAACGCTTTAGCACCTAATAGAGTGGCCACTTTAAGCATGTTGTGATTTGATATTCCTCCAGATTGCATACTCCAAAGCTCCCAGTGGTATCCTAATCCTTGTAGTTGTCCGTGCGATCCAACACCAGCTATACCTCCAGCCTCTACCAAATCTTTTACGAATACAGCGTGGTCTTCAAACACATGTTCTTCTTTCATAAACCAACCTGCATTTCTTCTTCTTGACTTGGCATCCAACTCTGATTTTGGCGTAAAACGATTGATTTTAGGATCTCCTTGAACGTCTTCTGTGGCGTAATAATAGTTCTCCGCCCAAGGACCTCCATAGGAAACCAATAGTGTAGGAGTATAAGCCGTTTGTGAGGTAGAAACAAAGCTTACAAAATCTTTATACAAAGGATAAATAGGGAAAGAATGTTCATGCCCAGGATAACCGTCGAGTATTTGGGTGACGTTTAATTTAAAATCAAGCCCTCCCTCTGTTGTGGGCATTAACTCTTGTTCTCTTGCAGCCTCAATAATCCATTGTCTGTGTTGTCGGTTACCCGTCAAGTACATTTTTATGGTTTTGGTATTATAGTATTTCGAATATTGTGTCAATACATCGCGTGCGTGATCCAAACTTTTGATGTTATACCCCCAATAACCCACTCCAGGACCCGTAGAATACACTCGAGGTCCAGGAATCATTCCTGCTTCTACCATATCTGCATAGGTGAGTACGTCCGTGGTTGCTGTTTGTGGATCGCGAGTGGTGGTTACCCCATATGCCAGATTCGCGGCATATACCCAAACGTGTTTTTTATGTAAGCCCCAAGCAGGCCACATGTGGGCATGAGTATCCACAAATCCTGGGACTATGGTATGTCCCTTTACATCAATCACCTTTGCTCCTTCTGGAATGGAAAGTTCTGCTGAAGGACCAAATTCTTTGATTCGGTTGTTTACAATCAAAACGGAACCGTCTTCGATCACCTCCTCGCCCCTCATAGTTATCAATCTCGCATTTTTCAAAACCAACGTTCCACGAGCTAAAGCTCTGTTTACAGACACAACTATGTCCATTTCCTTGGCTTGATAGTCTTCAATTGACTCTTTTTCCTCTTCTTCAGTCTCTGTGGCGTCCTCTTCAATTTCTGTAGCTGCCACTTCAGTTTCTTTGGCTTTTTCTTTTTCTTTCTTTTTGGCTTCAGCTTCTTCTTTTTGGGCTTTTTCAACTCCTTCGGCTGCGGCAATATCATAACGGAATAAAGTTTTACCTAATGTCCAATACACTGTGTTTCCGCTTGTATCCCAACTAGGAAATTGCCCTCCAAATTTGGTGAGTTTACGAGAAGGGAAATTTGCTTTTTCAGGAGAATTTACATTTATTTTCGCTCCATCAGGACCCAGATAAGGAACTGTTACCACATAAATATCATTGTTGATTTGAGCCAAAGCATAAGGCCCTTTTGGTGCTCGAAGAACCATAGATGCCTTGGAAGGAGTTCTTTTTGGTGCTGAGGGGGTGTCCGCTAAAAGATGGTTTTCATCATAAGAAGAACCATAGACTGTAATTCCATCCACGGATAGGTGTTTTTTTAAATCTGTACCGTCCCATTTTATTGACACCAGACCTTCTGAACTGTTGAGATAAATACGGTTATCTCCTTGTGCAAAATGGGGGTTTGACAAACCAGACGCTTTTGTAATCAGGGTTGATTTACCTGCTTGTCTTCCGTCAATCCAAACCAGTTGAGACTTTTGTTGGAAAGCTCTAGGTCCGTCCGCTTCTTTAAATTGCTGTGCAGAACCTTTAAACACCACGATACGATTATCAACACTCCAAACAGGTTGGGTATAAACACCAGATTCTACTGTCAAACGAACTGGAGAAGAGGGTTTATCTACCCTCATTTTATAGACATTCCCACCTGAATTATCTTCCCAAGTAACAAATGCAATTTCCCTTCCATTGGGATGCCATACGGGCATAGCTTCCGTTCCATTTAGTTGCGTTAACCTTTTCGGTGATTTGTCCTTAAAGCGCATCAAGTAGAGTGTGTTGAGAGCTGTAAAGACCATCTGGGTTCCATCTGGAGAAATTTGAGCATCTCGAATTTGATTGACGTTAAAAGTTGGTGTATCCTCTACTGGATAATCAAATTGAAGCTGAGGTGCTAAAGCAACACTTTCATTAATTTGAAAAGGAACATTTACAGCATTTCCTCCTTCAATGGGAATTCGGTAAATTTTTCCCCCATAAGAAGCAACCACCTCTTTACTATCTGGTGTAAAAGACATCGCAGGTAGTACACCCAGTGGAGCAATCGACTCCTGCTCATCACGCTGTACAGGGTAAGCAAGCCATTCTTCTTCCTGGGTTACTAGGTTGCGTTTTACAAGTCCAGTTTCATCATTATATCGGCTTCCGTACACCAACCACTTTCCATCTGGAGATAAAGTAGGTGTAAAAGCAGAACCATAACGCGAAGTCATCACCTCTCTTTTACCGTCTTCTCTATCATAAGTTGCAAGCTGGTACTGTGGAAAATTGGCATTGTACTGCCATGCTCCCATTCGCTGCGAAAACCAAATCAATCTTCCGTCGGGGCTAAAGGTAGGCTCAGATATTTTTAATCGCTCTGGCTCATCGATCAACTGGCTACCGCCACCTCCCTTTTTGTGATAGATATGTAGTTTGAAATTTCTGGTCCCTTTACTAACTGCAACATAATTTCCATCTGGAGACCAATCTGCCGATTGTATCTTAAACGTATTGCCTTGCGTTAGTTGTACCGTATCTTGCTCTTTTCGATCCAGAATCCATACATTGTTTCCTCCACTCCGATCCGATAAAAAAAGAATTGAATTCCCATCAGGAGCATATTTAGGTTGTGAATCAAATGCTAAACCTTCAGTTATTCGGGTGGCCTTACCTCCTTCAATAGGAAGTTCATAGAGATCTCCCAAAAGATCAAAAATGATTTTTTTACCAGTAGGATGTACATCTAGTGACATCCAAGTTCCTTCATCAGTGTTGATCTCTACAGAACGAGTAGCTTCAAGAGATAGTCCTTTTTTTTCTTTTTTCTCTTGTCCACTAAGGATTTGTGAAAGAAAAATAAATAGGGCTAGTGTAATGGATTGTTTCATAAGGTGTTATTTTAAAATCTAGTTGTGTCTTTTTTATTCAATATTTAGTAATTGGTGTGAAATAGCATCGGCCTGTATATGTATGATATACAATTTTCCAAAGGTGTTTTCATCAATTTGAGAGTAGTGTTGTTTTCCAATAATTTTATTGGCCAGTGCAGGAGTGGTATTGCTGTGTCCAACAACCAAAACCACTTTGCCTTTGTTTTTTTCTTCAAATGAGGGATTGAACAAGTCAGTTGGATCGTAGGTGACTACAGTTATGTTTTTTTCTTCAGCTAGAGGTGCTGCTGTTTCTTGAGTTCTGTAAAAGTCAGTTGAATAAATATTATCCAATGAAACTTCTTGAAAAACTTTTTTCCATTTTGCTGCGCGCAACTTGCCTTCTTTAGAAAGGTGGGGGTTTTTGTTCCCATTTGCTACAGGCTCTTTTTCTGCATGACGAATTAAATAGTAGGTTGTGATTTCCTGACCTAAAATCACTGTGCTATTCAGAAATAAAAAGCAGAATAAACTAAAGGTAAAACATCTTACAAATAAGTGCTTCATAACACCAATACAGATAAACTGAGTTGTTTTTTTTTGAATTTCCAATGTACAAAAAAATCTTTCAGTAGAAACAGTTAAAAAAGTAATGCTAACTATTGGACTAGAGCTCTTCTAAAGAATAAGCCACATAGGTGAATTGTGTGCTGTCTGGATTCCATGAATTAACATTTAATGTTCCTTGTCCACCATAAAATTCGGGTGTCAAATCACTCACCTCTTTTGTCTTTAAATTCATTAATCTGAGTTTGACGCTTTTCCCAAAGGGATGGCTTTGTTTTTGATCCTCTACATAACTGATAAAAACCAATTTTTGATTGTCGGGAGCAATGTGAGGAAACCAATCTGAATAATCGTCAAAGGTTAATTGCTCTTTATTTTTTCCATCTGGTGTCATCCTCCAAAGTTGCATAATCCCTGTTCGAAAGGAATTAAAATAAACATAGCTGCCGTCTGGAGCATATTCTGGACCATCGTCAAGTCCTGCTGCTGATGTCAATCGAATTTCTTTTTTTTGGTCAACATTCATCTTGTATACATCGTAATTGCCCTCTCGAGCTGCACAATACACTATGTCCTTCCCATCTGGAGAAACACCATGCCAATAGGATGGACTTAGTTTTGTAATTTGTTCGGGAATACCTCCTGTCAATGGCATTTGATAAATAAAGGAAGTATGCTCTTCAATTTCATTTTTTCCCGATGAGAAAAAAAGTGTTTTTCCGTCAAATGAAATACCATGATCGTTATTACACTTTTGTAGCTCTTGAGTATCAATAAATGCTAGTGGTTTACCCTCTAAACTGTATTTTTCAATTTTTCCACCACTGTTTATCAATAAATAAGTTCCGTCTGGCGACCAATTGGGTGCTTCAAAATGTCTGTTTTCAGTTTGTAGAAGTATCGACTTACGCGTTGCCAAGTCATACAAATAAAGATGGCTAATTACTTTTTTTCCTTCAGGTATTTGACCAAAGACCAACTGAGCAAAAAGCAGTGTTATAATTGTTTTTTTCATTCTAAATTGAGTTCTATTGACTTTAAACTTACTTCACTCTCGTTTTGTGTAATTCCCCTATTTTAGAACAGCTCAATTGTTCCATGATTTGGTTGAGTTGTTTTTTTATCATGGCGATGGTATGATTTCCTCCTTCTGACCCAAGGGCCGCTACTCCATACATAAAACTGCGCCCCATAAAGGTAAAGTCTGCACCTTGAGACAATACTCTTGCAACATCGGCTCCTCCGCGAATCCCACTATCCATCATAATTTTTAATTTGTCTTTGTAAAGTGGCGCTATAGTTTTCAAAGAATCAATTGTCGCTTGACCCACATCAATTTGTCGCCCTCCGTGATTGGAGATGATTACCCCGTCCAAACCCAACTTATAAGCCTTTTCTACATCTTGAATCGATTCTACCCCTTTCAAAACTAACTTTCCTTTCCATAACGTTCTCAAACGTTTTATTTTTTCTTCATCCAAACGACCAGAAAAGGTTGTATCCATAAATTTTGCAAGTTGATTAAGATCTAAGTTTTTTGGCATGTAGGGCTTTAAAGTTTCAAAATTTGGAGTTCCATTTAAAAGAGTTTTAAAAGCCCATTCGGGTCTTTTCATCACTTGAAGCATATTTTTTAATGATTTTTTTGGAGGCATGGACAGGCCATTTTTTATGTCCCTAGGGCGGTAGCCAAAAGAAGGTACATCTGCTAAAATCACTAAAACCTCATAGCCTGAAACAGCTGCGCGTTTCAAAAGATCTTCTGTCACCTTTTCTTCTGCAGGGTGGTATAGTTGAAACCAGGCGTTCCCTTCTGTAATTTCGCTAATGCGTTCTATACTTGCTGTAGTTACAGTACTCAATACAAAGGGAATGTTGTGATCAAAAGCGGCTTGGGCTAAAATTTCTGGTGCCTTGGGCCACATCAAGCCCTGCAAACCGACAGGAGAAATCCCGAATGGAGCGTCATAGCAATGTCCAAAGAGAGTTGTTTTTATTTCAGGTTTTTGATACGGAACAAGGTAGTTGGGTTTGAGCTCAACTTTTCTTATCCGTTCTGTGTTTCTCCTTAAATTGACTTCGTCATTACAGCCTCCGTCCAAATATTCAAAAGCAAATTTGGGAATTGTCTTTCTGGCTTTTTCCCTCAAGTCGGGAATAGAAGGATATCTGCTATCAATAAAATTAATGTCTTTTTTCAATCGCCTAGGGTATCAAATTTTACTGTGAACCTTAAAGGTACGGTATCCATAAATAGCAACCACGCAAAAACAGAGCAAAGGCAATGCAAAAGAGACATTGATAGCCCTGAGTCCACCTATGGTTCCAAAATCAATAATCCACCCTTGTAAAGGAGGCATTAGTGCACCCCCTACTATTGCTAAAACCAAACCAGAAGCACCTAATGAGGTATCTTCACCAAGTCCGTCCAACGCCACTCCATAGATTGTAGGAAACATAAGTGACATAAAAGCAGAAGTTGCGATCAGGCAATAGAGCCCTGTAATTGTGTCACTAAAAATTACACCTAAAATAGATACTATCCCACCCAAACCAAATAGGGCTAGTAGTTTTTTAGAATTTACATAATTCATCAAAAAAGTACTTACAAATCTGCTAAGCAGAAAAATTCCCATAGCCAAAACGTTGTAATTTTGAGCTTGGGCTTTTGCTATTCCCAAAGCATCCGCATATTGGATGATAAAAGTCCAACACAT
Organism: Flavobacteriaceae bacterium; assembly: GCA_008081175.1. Taxonomy (GTDB): domain Bacteria; phylum Bacteroidota; class Bacteroidia; order Flavobacteriales; family Flavobacteriaceae; genus MS024-2A. The sequence goes on along the minus strand of VMCW01000141.1, from coordinate 803 downwards.
AATTTGGGCCCCTACATAAAACATCTGAGCCAACACTCCTTCTCTATAATTTGGATTGTTCCACAGTCGTTTAAAAACAATTGTTGCTGATGTTGTCTGAATTGCCTTTCCTATTTTAGGCATTTTAGCCCCTAATATTAAAATAAAAACAGCAATCACTACAAATCCCAGGATAATGTAAGGTGTGCTGATAACTTCTAGATCATGAGAACGTATGCTTGCTTTCTGGGTGAGTTCCAAAGTATTAAAAAGTAGTTTTCCAGAGGTATCCCGTGCATCTGATTGAAGTTGGGAGAGAATAAAATTTGATGCAATAAACATTCCCAATAAGGAGCCAAAGGGATTAAATGCTTGAGCAAGGTTGAGTCTTCTGGTAGCGGTTTCTGGATGACCCATAGCCATTATATAAGGACTAGCTGTAGTCTCTAAAAAGGCCAGACCAAAAGTTAAAATATAAAGTGAAAGCAGAAAAAAACCAAAGGTTTCATATTGTGCCGCGGGGTAAAACAACAGAGCGCCTATAGCATATAAGGCCAATCCCAAAAGAATTCCCTTTTTATAGCTGTAATGCCGTACAAAAAGCGCTGCAGGTATGGCCATGGTAGCATAGCCTCCATAAAATGCCAATTGTACCCAGGCAGCCTTGGCATTGGAAAGCTCCATTAAAGTTCCAAATGCAGCTACCATAGGGTTGGTAATGTCGTTTGCAAATCCCCATAAAGCAAACAGAAAGGTTATTAATGCAAAGGGGAGCAAACTGTCTTTGGATACTATGGGTATAGAAGGTTTCAACAGTTTAATTA
>VMCW01000089.1 GCA_008081175.1 Flavobacteriaceae bacterium | reverse complement strand
ATAGACCACGCCATAACCAGTAGCTTCTGGACGAATAAGAGATCCTCCCCAACTCACCCCTTTTCCTGTCAATACCCCGGTAAATTCATTTTTAAGTCGTTTGTATTGACCAAACAAATAACCAATTTCTCTACTTCCTACCCCTATGTCCCCCGCTGGAATATCTCTGTTGGGGCCAATATGTCGGAACAACTCAGTCATAAAACTTTGACAAAAACGCATGATTTCGGTATCGGATTTTCCCTTGGGATCAAAATCAGAACCTCCCTTACCGCCACCCATAGGAAGGGTAGTTAAACTGTTTTTAAAAGTTTGTTCAAAGGCCAAAAACTTTAAGACGCTTAAGTTTACACTGGGATGAAAACGCAAACCTCCTTTGTAAGGCCCTATTGCTGAGTTCATTTCGATACGGTATCCTCTATTGACCTGAATTTCTTCTTTATCGTCAATCCACGCAACTCGAAAGGAAACTACACGCTCTGGTTCTGCAATACGCAATAAAATATTCTGTCCGTAATAAATGTCATGCTGAACGATGTAAGGGATTACAGTCTCTGCAACCTCTGTTACAGCTTGCATGAACTCAGGTTCGTTCTGATTTCTTGCATTGACCTCATTGATGAATTGAGAAATAATGTCTTTCATAACGCGATAAATCTTTCAATCGAAGATATATTCTTTTTTTAAAAAAGTACTTTTAAAAAAGAAAATTAACAAGGTTTTCTACCTTGGTAAGTTGCGTTACTTTAATTGTTTTTTGACTTCCACTGTGTTTGGCATAATGAGAAATCACAACACCCTCAAATCCAAGTTTTTCTGCTTCTTGAATGCGTTGATCTACTTTTGCTATGGGTCTAATTTCACCAGAAAGACCAATTTCTGCTGCAAAACAAAGCTGCTGTGGAATGGGTACGTCGTGATAACTAGAGAGTATTGCTGCAATTACTGCAAGATCTAATGCGGGATCTTCTATGGTCAAACCACCTGTGATATTGATAAAAACATCCTTACTTGCCAAAGCAAAACCAGCTCTTTTTTCTAATACAGCCAGGAGCATGTTGAGACGTTTGGAGTTGAAACCGGTACTACTTCTCTGGGGAGTTCCATATACGGCAGTGCTAACAAGTGCTTGAACCTCTATCATAAGGGGACGCACCCCTTCTACAGTTGCTGCTATAGCATGTCCACTTAAGGAATTTTCCTTTTCCGAAATTAATACCTCACTGGGGTTGGCTACTTGTCGAAGCCCTTGAGACATCATCTCATAGATTCCTATTTCAGAGGTAGCACCAAATCGGTTTTTTTGAGCTCTTAAAATTCTGTACAAATGATTTCTATCCCCTTCAAACTGTAGGACAGTATCTACCATATGTTCCAAAATTTTGGGCCCTGCAATGGCCCCATCTTTTGTAATGTGTCCCACTAGAACAACTGGGACATCGGTGGTTTTGGCATATTGAATTAATTCTGCTGTAGTTGTTCTTATTTGAGAAACACTACCCGCACCACTTTCAATATGATTGGTGTGAAGAGTTTGAATAGAGTCAATGATTAAGAGTTCGGGCTGTACTTTTTGAATTTGTTGGAAGATTTGTTGGGTTTGAGTTTCACTTAAAACATAACAGTTGTCTTGTTTTAGTCCCATTCGAGTTGCTCGAAGTTTGATTTGTTGTTGACTTTCTTCACCAGAAACGTACAGTACTTTTTTTTGCAGCTGAAGAGCCAGTTGAAGTAAAAGTGTAGATTTTCCTATTCCTGGTTCTCCTCCTAAAAGTACGACTGCCCCAGGAACTAGTCCTCCTCCAAGAACACGATCCAATTCCTCGTCTCCTGTTTTTATTCTTGGGAGAGCACTTACTTCAATAGCATCCATTCGCAATGGGCTTGCTGTTTTTGAACCTCCACTTGGCTCCCAGCCCATAGCGGGTTCTTTAGTAACAACTTCTTCTACTATAGTATTCCACTCCTTGCATCCATGACATTGTCCCTGCCATTGGGTATGAGGAGTGCCGCAATTTTGACAAAAAAAAGTCTTTTTAACTTTTGCCATATACTTGCAAAGGGATTATTTTTTGCGATTAACTAAAGGTAGTATAAAAAAAGAAAGACTACCAAAGACTAAAATCATAAGTGTCTGTGAACTCCACATAATCCAACCAAAAGCAAGACCGGATTCGTTGGAAATTCCAAAAGCAGAAAGCATTAAGGCTACAGAAAAAGGGTAAATACCAATACCTCCATTGGTTGCAGAAATGGTTAGGCCTCCTATTACAAAAGCAGGTAGCAAGGCATTGATTCCCAGACTAGTTGTTTCAGGAACGGTCCATTTGATGGCATAGAACATAGCCAAGTACATAAACCAAATGAACAAAGTGTGCACAATAAATGCTCCTTTATTTTGCATGGATCGTATACTGAGTATTCCTTCTGCCAGTCCTTTTAGAAAGGTTTTGATTCGTAAAATTAAGGGAGATTGATTTTTTTTGAAAAGTGCGCGAAGTGCTATAAAAGAGAATGAAACAAACAACAATCCTAAAACGAGAAGAGAAGGAGAGATTTGTTTTTCTTTCAGGGCGGTTAAGATTAGATCGTACTGAAGTGAAAGCGACAAGAGAATAAAGCACATAAGTAAAATGAGGTCAACTAAACGTTCAGCTATGATGGTTCCGAAAAGTTTTTCAAAAGGAATTTTTTCATAGGAACTCATGGTGGTTGCTCGCAACAGTTCTCCAGATCTTGGGATGCCTAAATTTGCAATATAAGCTATCAACACAGAGAGCACAGCATTGATGAATCTTGGACGATACCCTAAAGGGGCGAGTAAGAATTTCCATCTGTAGGCTCTGGAAAGATGACTTAATATACCAAAGAAGACCGAAAGCATGATAAAACGAAAATCAGCTTTTTTAATATAACTCAAGATGAGTTGCTGTTCTTCCTTTGTTGTAGTGCTGACTGTTAAATAGATAAAAAAGACCCCTATTGAGAGCGGTATTAAAACTTTGAAAGCGGATTTTAAATTTTTCAAAGCCTCAATCTAGTTGGTTGGTATTTTCGTTTGGGAAAACTAGTGTAGGTTTAAACTTTTTAGCTTCATCAATACTCATTTGCGCATAGGAGATGATTATGATTAAGTCGCCTTTTTGAACTTTTCTGGCTGCAGGTCCGTTCAAAGTAACCTCACCACTTCCTTCCCTGCCTTCTATGACATAGGTTTCCAGACGTTCTCCATTATTGACATTAACAATTTGTACTTTTTCACCAACGGTGAGGTTTGCCGCATCAATTAGTTTTTTGTCAAGAGTGATACTGCCGATGTAATTTAAATCTGCATCAGTAACAGAGACACGATGTATTTTTGACTTTAGGACTTCTATTAACATGGGTGCAAAGGTATTATATTCTGCCCAATTCAACAGTATCTATCAGTCTGGTTTTTCCTGCAAAAACAGCTGTAAAAAAACGATATTTTTTACCCTTTTCAAGTGTGGTAACTGGAACTAAATTTTCTGTTTCGGCTACACAAAAATATTCCACCTTTAATTCATCTGATTGTTCCAACTCTTTTTTGAAATAGAGTTCCATTTGTGAAACATCTGAAGTAAATGCATTTTTTTTGAGGCTTTCTAAAGTTTGATAAATCAAAGGTGCTGCCTGTCTTTGTATAGTTGTCAACAATTGGTTTCTAGAGCTCATTGCAAGACCGTCTTTTTCCCTTACCGTAGGGCACTCTACTATGCTAAGACTTAATTTTTTTTGCTTGACTAAGGCCCGAATCACTTGAAGTTGTTGAAAATCTTTTTCTCCAAAATAAGCTTTTGTAGGAGTGGTTTTTTTAAAGAGCAATTCAACTACTGTAGCAACACCATCATAATGTCCAGGGCGGAAAGCTCCCTCCATATGTTTTGTAAGTGTACCAAAATCGTAACTTTTTTTAAAAAAACCAGAGGGATACATTTCTTGATTTGAAGGAGAGTAAACAAGAAGCTGTTTATGAAAGGGTTCTAGTAATTGTAGGTCTTTTTCTAAAGTAACGGGATACTTTTCCAGATCTTCGGTGTTGTTAAACTGAGTAGGATTGATGTAGATACTGACCACCACCCATTTGTTTTCTTTACAGGCTTTCTCAACAAGGGCTAAATGTCCTAGATGTAAGGCACCCATGGTGGGGACCAAACCCACTGTTTGGGATTGCGACTTTAGACACGAGGAAAGCTCCTCAGCAGTAGTAAATACCAACATTTAGCAATTCATTAACGCGGCTAAAGTAGGCAGTTTTTAAGGATATGTCTATTAATTTTGTATTTTTGCAGAACTTTTCCCTTAGGAAAAAACTATGAAAGACAAGAAAATACTTATCATTTCTTCAGAGGTAGTTCCCTATTTACCCCAAACGGAACAAGCCGTAAAATCATTTCAGATACCCAAATCAATAAATGAGAATGGAGGTCAAACACGTATTTTTATGCCTCGTTACGGTCTTATCAATGAGAGAAGACATCAATTGCACGAGGTAATTCGACTATCAGGAATGAATTTGGTGATTAATGATATGGATATGCCTTTAATCATAAAAGTAGCTTCAATCCCCAAAGAAAGAATGCAAGTTTACTTTATTGATAATGAGGAGTACTTCAAACGCAAGGCCATGCTCCACGACTCTGAAGGCAAAATCTTTAAGGACAACGATGAACGGATGATCTTTTTCACTAAAGGAGTGGTCGAAACTGTAAAAAAGTTGAACTGGTCACCCGATGTGATTCATCTACACGGTTGGTTTACATCCCTATTTCCATTGTATTTGAAGTCTTATTATGAGGACGAACCCTTATTTGCAGAAAGCAAGATAGTGAGCTCCTTATATGAACCTGATTTTGAAGGAGAAGTTTCTAAGGAATTATTTGATAAAGTGGCATTTGATAAAATTGACGAAGCCCACTTAAAAGAATTGAAAAAAGCCAATTTTGAAGCTCTAGCAAAAACGGTCATTACACATTCTGATGGATTGATAATGGCCTCAGATAAGTTGCCAAAAACGGTAGTCGAACAAGTCAAAAACAGTAATAAACCACAGTTAGATTTTTCTGAGTCACAAGACGAGGAAGCATATATTGATTTTTATACAAATAAAATTTAATAGTAAAAACTTGTGAAACAACACTCTTTCCCGAATATAGTGAGTCTACTCACGCTCCTAATCATCACTTCTTGTAGTCAAGATTATTATCCCGTTGGGATAGATTTATTTTCTGATCAAATTCTCAAAACAGAAACAGAAGCTATTCCAGTTTTTGCTTACCAAGAGAGTGTGGAAAAAGTACAGTCTAATGTCCAACCTCTCGCCCAATTAGGTAAAATAAATCATCCTGTTTTTGGTACTTCAGAAGCCAGTATCATTACCCAGTTATCTATAGGACAAGATCTGAGTTTTGGAAATTTAAGACAAACCTTTGAAGATGCTGGAGATCCTGATGACCCCAGTATTATTCAGGAAAACGAAACGGTTAAAGAAGTTTATCTTGAAATCCCCTTTTTTTCTAATACAGACGATGCGGATAATGATGGGGTTATTGATTCTCTAGATGCTGACCCTAATGATCCCAACAGTAACTCGGATAATGATGAACTTTCAGATATTTTTGAGCTTCAAGCGGGGTTAAACCCCTTGAGCTCTGATAGTGATGGAGATGGTATTTTAGACCACAATGATGATGATAACAGCTCTTATGATAGTGAAAGCAAGAACTATCAAATTGACTCGATCTACGGAAACCGTCAGACCCAATTTAATCTTCAAGTTCATGAATTGACTTATTATCTCAATACTCTTGATTCTCAAAATAATTTTGAAACGGCACAAATATTTTATTCCAATCGCGATTATTATGAAGAAGGCTTTGTAGGGGCTACCCTTTACGATGCTCCAACTACATTGGATTTTAATGAAATTCGATTTTATTTCTCTGAAGACGATCCAGACACCCCAGATATAGACGAAACAACTGAGGTAGAAACAAGGCTTTCGCCTCGTCTTCGAATACCTTTAGATACTAATTTTTTTCAAAAACGCCTTTTTGACATTGAAGGTTCAGAGGCCTTGTTAGGTGATGCTGCCTATCAACAAATCATGAGAGGATTCATCATTAGAGGAGAACAATTTTCGGATGACTTGTACATGCTTTTAGACATTCAAAATGCTGAAGTTAAAATTGTATATGAGTTTGATGACTACAATACTCAAGGTACTATAGACGATTTAACAGACGATACTATAGAAAAGGCAGAAAGGGAACTCGTTTTGAGGTTAGGGGGAAATAGAATTAACACCTTGAAAAACTCTGCTTTTAATAGCGCAATCGAACAACGACTTGCTGCATCAAAAAATAATGAACCAGTGGACAGGCTTTTTATTCAAAGTAGTAGGTTGCACGGAAAGATCCGTTTATTCTCTGGTGACAATCCAGATATTAATGAAACACTGGAAGCTATTCGCAGTCAATCTCTTTTGATAAATGAAGCCAACTTATTGTTATATATCGACCCTGAATTAACCCTCTCAGAGTCTTTAACTGCACAGCGACTGTACCTTTTTAATTTTAAAAACGGAGCTCCTTTAATCGATTACTTCAGTGACGGCTCTGTTTCAAATTTTGGTACTAATGCAAACAAACGTCTTTTTGGAGGAATTTTAGAGTTCGATGACAGCGGGAAACCCTATCGTTATAAATTTAACTTGACTAACCACGTTTCCAACATTGTTAGAAACGACTCATTGAATTACGATTTAGGAATTGTAGTTTCTGCAAATATTGAAGATTCTGCTGTGATTCGAGCACAAAACCAGGTCGGTCTAGAGGAGATAAAATATCCTTTAGCTGCTACCCTCAATCCCTTGGGAACAATACTAGTTGGTTCTCATCCCAACAGTGCGATTGAAGATAAAAGAATAAGGCTTGAATTAGTTTATTCTTCTTATTAAAAAAGGAAGCTCCACAGGTAGTAACCTATTAATACTACTACCAATCCTACTACACCTTGTATAAAAGTTCCAACGGTGTGGGTTCTATACGCTGTTTTGACATCCATTCCACTCATCTGAGAAACGATCCAAAAGTAGGAGTCATTTGCATGAGATATAGTCATAGAGCCTACCCCTAGAGACATTATAACCCAAACCTTACCCATTTCACTATCCAATTGCAATAAAGGGAGTAAAGGAAAAACGATAGAAGAAGTAGTAATAATTGCAACAGTAGAAGACCCCTGTGCTGTTTTGAGCAAGGCAGCAATTAGGAAGGGGATTACAATGCCTAAAGCGTCATAAGAGGACAGGCTTTGAGCGATATTTTGTAGCGGAATAGTTTGGATAATACTTCCCAAAGCACCACCCATTCCGGTAATAATTAGAATAGGAGCAGCTTGTTTGATTCCTTTGTTTAAACTAGTATTAACAAAATCTTTTCGTTGAGTTCGCGCCAGACGGAAGGCAAACAGCATGCCTACTGCCAATGCAAATGTGGGCTGTGTTAAAAGAAGAATGAAATCAAAAAAGGCCCCTTTAAAAGGAATAAATTTAATTACTGCACCTAGACCCATAAGAGCTATTGGGATAAGAATAGGAAGTAATGCAGATTTAAAATCTGGAAGTGATTTTATAGACTTCTCTTCATTTGTTTCATGGGATATTTGTTCCGATTGTGTAGGGTGCTTTTTGATGAGGTAGTGGCCATAGGCTCCTCCCACTATAATTAAGATTAATGCAATGGAAGCCCCCACCACAATTAACAACAAAAGATTTTCTAACTCAAGATTGGACGCTGCAGCCAAAGGACCAGGAGTTGGTGGGACTAACACATGAGGTGCAAATAAACCTGTTGATAATGCCACGGTTAAGCCCACCAAAGGGGTTTTAGTTTGACGAGATAAGGTTTTATTGAGGTGCGATAATATGACAAAAGCTGCGTCACAGAATACGGGAATAGAAACGATATATCCAATGAAACTAATAGCATAAGGCAAAGGCAAACGCCCCAGATAGCGCAACACACCTTGAGCAATAGCTAATGTCCCTTTAGATTCTTCAAGAGAAACACCTATTACTGTTCCAAAAAGAATAAGCAAGCCTATGTTTTGAATTATTTTACCCAAACCCTGCTGAATGAGTTTAAGTGTTTCAACAGGGGTTATCCCAAGTAAAAAGCCTAGAAACAACGCTCCGCTGAACAGTACCAAAAAGGGATGTATTTTCAATCGGGACGTTCCGATAACAATCCATATAATGACAACAAGGATGCTTAATAATGAGAAGGCCATGTGCTATATAACTTATGAATGATTAATCTACTGTTTTCTAAACTTTAATTTTTGAACCAAAGCATTCATGATAATTGGTGCATGTTCGCGAGAGTTTTCAATAAACCATTTGTTTGTTTTATATCCACCACAAACCACCCCAGCTAGAAACACGTTATCAGCCTCAGACTCCATCGTTTCGGGATTATAAATAGGGGTCTTGAACTCATCTTTTTGAAAACCTACACCTAATTCCTCAAGTAGTTCAAAATTGGGTTCATAGCCGGTCATGGCTAATACAAAGTCATTGGGAAGGGTGTGTGTGCCCGTATCGTCCTCTATTTGAATATTGTTTTCTTCTATTGCAATGATAGAAGCACCAAAAAAGGCTTTAATACTTCCTTCTTTAATTCTATTGACGATATCAGGACGTGCCCAATACTTTACGTTGGTCCCGATTTCTTGTTCACGAATAATCATAGTGACACTTTTTGCACCTTTCCGAAATGTCTCTAAGGCAACATCTACGGCAGAGTTTGCAGCACCTACAACTGCCAAATCCATTCCAAAATAAGGATGGGCCTCTGAATAATAATGCTTAACTTTTGGAAGCTCCTCTCCTGGAACATTCAAAAGAAAAGGGCGATCGTAAAAACCAGTAGCAATCACTAGCGCTTTAGTCTGGTAGTTTCCTTTTGTTGTGGCTACAACAAAATATTCTTCTTTTTTCTGAATTTCTACTATAGCTTCGTACAGTTTTAAGTTGAGTTTCCAGTGGGATGCAACTCTTCTATAGTATTCCAGAGCTTCTGAGCGAGTGGGTTTTGGGTTGTGAGAAATAAAGGGAACCCCACCTATTTCTAATTTATCTGATGTAGAAAAAAATGTCATGTTTAAGGGGTAGCGATAGAGTGAATTAACTAAGGTCCCCTTGTCAAGGATTAAATAATTAAGACCTTTTTCTTGCGCTTCTATTCCACATGCTAAACCGATGGGTCCCGCGCCTATTATAATGACATCTTGCATAAAGCTAAGGTAGTAATCTTTTGTAAATGGACTAAATAATAGAAAATAACTATTAAAATATAAAAGATAATATATATAAATTATATAATGTATATTATTGCCCCAGTTAATTTAGCATTAT
>VMCW01000090.1 GCA_008081175.1 Flavobacteriaceae bacterium | reverse complement strand
GTAATAGTGCCTGAACAATTTGAAAAAGCCTTACCGAAGTTGATTCGCCAATGAGCAATTCCTCTGGGGCTGCGTTCAAAAGGCTTGCATATTTTGCGGCCAGCCGCAAGGGCAGCTCTAGCCAGTCTTCATTCCAACTCCGAATCAACCGTTTACCCCACGCATTGGAAAGGGTCTCCTCCATCTTTTTTTTGGTTTCCAAAGGCAGTTTACCAAGGGAATTACCGTCCATATAGATCTCCTCTTGACTGTGAACAAAATGAGATCGATAGCGAGCTAAAGAATCTTCTGCATCCCACTTTTTAATTTCACTGAGTTCCTTCATGGTGTTTTTTTAAAAGATAAGGAAGTAGTGTCTGAACCCATTGAGAATACTGAGCCCCACTGGGATGAAGTCCGTCTTGTGCAATCCACTCGGGATGAGAAGCAACCTCGCGGGAAATAGGAGTGATGTCAATAAATTGTATCCCCTCTATAGCACACACCTCATAAATTACTTGATTGAAATTATCTATTTCTGTTGCAATTTGCTCTCGATCACGACCTTCAGCAAATGGCATGACCCCCCAGTCGGGTATAGAAACAACAAAGACACGTTCTTTCCGGTTTCCGCTAAACAGCACTGCTTCAGAAAGCAAATCCTCAAACTCTTGACGGAATTCATTGATACTCCTGCCACGGTACTGATTGTTGACTCCTATCAACAAAGAAACCCAATCATAAGGAAAGTCTAATGTAGCAGCGTCAATGCCTGCTTTGAGTTCGTCTGTAGTCCAGCCTGTTTGGGCAATAATTTGAGATTCAGCTACTTCAATGCCGTATTTTTTTAGGGAGTCTACCAGCTGAACTGGCCAACGTTTTTTAGCTTCAACACGTTCTCCAATAGTGTAACTGTCTCCTAAGGCTAGATAGGTCTGCTTTGGCAGCTCTTTTTGGCAAGAGAGAAAGAAAAAACCCAGGATGCCAATGCAGAAAATGGTACTTGTTCTCATGATTAAAAATGTAGTAAACCAAAGTAAGGGATTAATTTTAGCTTATGAAATGACCGCAAACTTTTTTTAGAACTACCAAAGGGTTAAAAAAAAATATGAGTAGATGATGCCGTTCCTTCAGTTAACATTTTGAAACGACTTTACGAACAGCATATAACAAAATTTATAACATAACGACTTTGAATTATTGGGTATCTTGCGTAAAAAATTATTTTATGCGATTGTTTCTCTTACTTTTTTTGACCTCCTTTTTAAGTTCCGCGCAACTGACCCTTACCACTCTGAATCTACCTAAATCAGTCCAGGAAACCTCAGGTTTAGAATTTTTTGGAGACTACCTTATCACCCACAACGATTCTGGAGACGACCCAAAGCTCTACTTCCTCACCCAAGAGGGTAAAAAAGTAATGGAAATTAAACTCAATCAACTAAAAAATAAAGATTGGGAAGACATCACTGCAGATGAAGATCATTATTATATAGCCGATACTGGAAACAATTTTGCTACTCGAGAAAACCTAAAGATCTATATTTTAAATCGTGATTTTATTCCAGAAGGAAGTCTATCTATACGCTACGAAGCACAAACCACTTTTTCCAGAGAACCCTTGAATGAATTTGATGCTGAAGCCTTGGCAGCAGTAGGAGAACATTTGGTTTTGTTTTCAAAAAACAGAAAAACACTTCAGTCAGAACTCTACGTGATTCCTAAAACCTCTGGGGACTATGTGCTCACTCCAAGAACTTCAATAACTACCCAAGCTCTTATCACCGCTGCCGATTACAACAAAACTCATGACCTTATGGTCCTCACAGGATATGATTTTAGAGGAGATCAGTTTTTTTATACGTTGACAGATTTTACAAAACGGGGATTCGAAAACATACAATTGAAGCGGTATTCTATTCCCGTAAAACCCGCTCAAATAGAAGCAGTAAAAATTATCGATGCTACTCATTTTTGGATGACCTCAGAAAGTGAAGAAAAAAAGACCCCACGTTTGTTTCTAGCAACCCTAGAAAGCGAATAGTTATTTTTTTCTCGAGCTTTCTAATTATTTCCTAAATTGTGTGAATAAATATTTACGAATCAAGCTCTTTTCCAAGTAAAATTATGAGAAAATTAATACCCGTATTTGTACTCTTACTTTTTAGTACATCACAAGCTTTCAGTCAAAAAAAGAAAAAATCAAATAAAAATGAGGCTCCCAGTGCCCTGCAATACAACAATTTGCACTGGAGGAATATTGGACCTTTTAGAGGTGGACGTAGTGTAGCCTCAACAGGTGTAGTAAAGCAGCCCAATGTTTTTTATATGGGCAGCACTGGTGGAGGTGTTTGGAAAACAGAAGATTATGGACTAGCGTGGAAAAACATATCCGATGGTTTCTTTAAAACAGGAACCGTAGGAGCTATAGCTGTTTCCGAAAGTGATCCCAATGTAGTAATTGTGGGAATGGGAGAACATGCCGCTCGCGGTGTGATGACCTCTATGGGCGATGGAGTATACAAATCTGAAGATGCTGGAGCAACATGGAAGTACATGGGCTTGGAGCAATCCAGACACATAGCAAATATTCAAATTCACCCTACCAACCCAGACATTTTTTATGTAGCTGTACAAGGGGCTCAATACGGACCCAGTCAAGAGCGAGGCATTTATAAAACGATCGATGGTGGGACTACATGGGAAAAAGTGTTGTATGTAAATGATCGGGTAGGTGCTGCCTCACTGAGTATGGATATGAATAATCCAAGAATTTTATATGCTGCCATGTGGGATCATGCGAGAACACCTTGGCAAATGCGCTCTGGAGGGCCAGGTTCTGGCATTTACAAATCAACTAATGGTGGTGAAGACTGGACAAAATTGGAAAAAGGACTTCCCGAAGAGTTTGGGAAAGCAGGTATTTCAGTGTCTAGAGCCAATTCTAAAATAGTATATGTCAACGTAGAAGCAGAGGGAAGTCAGTCTGGCGTTTATCGTTCTGACGACAGTGGAGCGACATGGAAACAAGTAAATAAAGATCGAATTGCGGTCACCCGTTCTTGGTACTACATGGAGATTTTTGCAGATCCTCAAGACGAGAATTTAGTGTATGTACTCAATGCGCCTGCTTTAAAATCTATTGATAAAGGGAAAACTTTTCAGCCTTTACGCACTCCTCATGGTGACAACCACCACCTGTGGATTCACCCTAACAACAACCAATTAATGATCAATTCCAATGACGGAGGAGCAAACATTTCCCTCAATGGCGGAGCGAGCTGGAGTACACAGCAAAACCAACCCACTTCTCAATTTTATCGGGTTATTGCTGATGCCCAAGTGCCTTATCATGTTTATGGTGGGCAACAGGATAATTCTGCTATAGGAATTAAAAGTAGAGACAGCGATGGGGGAATAGATTGGAAAGATTGGTACTCTGTTTCAGGTTGTGAAAGTGCTTTTTTGGCCTTTGATCCAGAAAACCCCGAAGTGGTTTATGGTGGTTGCTATCAAGGGATCATTGAAAAATGGCATCGCCCTACTCAATCGGCTAAGGCTATCAAAGAATATCCTGAACTGTCCTTAGGGAATGTCCCGAGTTCCTTCAAGTACCGCTTCAATTGGAATGCACCCATTTTAAGTGCTCCTTCAGACCCTAACACCATTTATCACGCAGGAAATGTTGTTTTTAAAACTCAGGATGGAGGGATCAGTTGGGAAGTTATTAGCCCCGATTTGACCAAAAATAACAAAGCGCAACAACTCCCTGGTGGAACTCCATTTACAAACGAAGCAGCAGGTGGTGAAAATTACAACACTCTGATGAGTTTAGCCACTTCACCGCATAGCTCAGAGGTGTTATGGGCAGGAAGTGATGACGGTTTAATTCACCTCACTCAAGACGGAGGTAAAAACTGGAAAAATGTCACTCCTAAAGGATTAAAAGAAGGAATTATCAACAGCATAGAAGTGTCTCCTCACCATCCAGCTACTGCCTATATCACACTGATGCGTTACAAGTTTATGGACCTTAGTCCGTACGTGTTTAAAACGGAAGATTATGGAGCCAACTGGGAGTTGATCACCGAAGGTATTACAGGAGCGCACAACTTCGTTCGTGTGGTTCGTGCCGATCCTAAAGTGCCCGGCTTGTTGTATGCAGGGACAGAAACCGGTTTTTATGTTTCCTTCAATGATGGTGAAAATTGGGAATCTTTTCAAAATAACCTACCTGTAGTTCCAATCAACGATCTATACATTCGCGATAACGATTTAATTGCCGCAACTGCAGGGAGAGCTTTTTGGATTTTAGATGACCTAAGCCCCATTCAAGAACAGCAAAAGGTCGCTGGGCTTCATTTAGTTACACCAAAAACGAATTACCGTATTTTTTCTAGAACAACACCAAAAAACAGTACCCAAGGGACCAACCCTTTAAATGGTGTTATCTTAGACTACTACCTGCCCAAAGGATCTGATTCTTTAGAAGTGCGTTTGGATATTTTACAAGGCGATCGGGTACTACGTTCCTATACCTCTAAAAAGAACAAACAACAAAAGTCTTGGCCTGGGGGACCAGCACCAGAACAAGTATTACCTAAGAAAGAAGGCTTTAATCGATTTCATTGGGATATGAGAAGAGCGAGTTTGCCTAGCGTAGAAAATGTTTTTGTTTACGGAAGTTATACGGGAACAACAGTAGCGCCCGGTGATTACAGTGCACGATTGTCTTATTCTGATCAAGAAAAAGAAGTATCCTTTACTATTCTTCCCAACCCAAACCTCTCCGCTACTCAGGAAGACTTTGAACAACAGCAGGCGCTACTCACACAAATTGAAAAGGCGATTTATAGTGTACACCAATCGGTTTCAGCAATGAGACAAGTACAAAAACAGCTCAATTACTACCTTGAGGTATTGAAAGGAAGAGAGGAATATACTTCCTTACTTGACCAAGCTCAAGCGATTGACAAAAAGCTTAAGAGCTGGGAGAGAGAACTGGTTCAACCCGACCAAAAAACCTTTCAAGACGTAATTAATTTTAACAATAAAATCAATGCAGAGTGGATGTATTTAAAAGAATTTGTCGATGCAGAAGATCCCGAAGTGACTCTAGGTGCCCTGGAACGTCATGAGGATTTAACACTACAATGGAATGAACAACGCGCTGCTTTGAATCAAATCATAAAAGAAGATTTTAAAGCTTTTGAAGAAGCCTTTAAGACCGCTCAAGTACCTGCTTTAATCTTTACAGTGCCCAACGAATCCCTATGAGTAAAGAACAAACTATACTTGGTAATGCAGAGTGGTGTCAGTTTAAGACCCTTAACATTCCAGCTGTTAAAGCGAGAATAGACTCTGGAGCTAAAACCTCATCTATTCAGGCAGTAAATATACATCGAATAAAAAAGGGAGGAGCTACCTGGGTGTCGTTTGAAGTACATCCTCTGCAGGACAATCTTAGTTTTTCCATTCATTGTGAGGCCAAAATAGTAGATACGCGATTGGTGAGAAGTTCATCAGGCATAGCGGAAAAGAGATATGTTATAAAGGTACCCATACAACTGGGAGAGCACACCTTTGACATCGAGCTAACTTTAGCCAATCGCGATGGGATGGACTTTAGAATGCTTTTGGGAAGAGAGGCCATGAGAAATCGTTTTTTGGTCGATCCTTCCAAAACTTTTCAGTTGGGGAATTATACTGATCAAGAGCTTAAATCGATGTACAGTTATTTGATGTATAGCAAATCTGGATTGAATATAGGGCTTTTGGCAACAGATCGGAGCTTGTACAGCAACAAACGCCTGATGGAAGCGGGAACTGCACGAGGTCATGAAATGCGTTTTTACAACATTCAACAGTGCTATATGCGCTTGGACACAGACACTCCAGAGATTCGTTACAGAGGGGGTAGCATTATTAACGATTTGGATGCAATCATTCCAAGAATACGCCCTAGTATGACTTTTTACGGTTGTGCTTTATTACGTCAGTTTAATTCTATTGGAACGTACTGTTTAAATTCAGACACCTCCATTTCCCAATCTCGAGATAAGCTTTTTTCAAGCCAGCTTTTTTCTGCCAACAATATTAATATCCCAATTACAGGTTTTGCTAAATCACCCCTAGATACCAAAGATTTGATTTCTATGGTAGGAGGCGCTCCCTTGATAATAAAGCTCCTCCAAAGTGCACAAGGAAAAGGAGTCGTTTCTGCTGAGACCAACAAAGCTGCAGAAAGTGTAATCAATGCTTTTAAAAGTCTACAGGCAAATATCCTGGTACAAGAATTCATCAAAGAAGCTGCAGGAAAAGACCTTAGATGTTTTGTAGTAAATGGCAAAGTAGTAGCTGCCATTGAGCGGACAGCGATAAAAGGAGAATTTCGCTCCAATATTCATATGGGAGGCGTGGCAAAAAAAGTAAAAATCACCCCAGAAGAAAGGAAACTAGCGGTCAAGGCTGCTAAAATCTTAGACCTAGCAGTAGCCGGTGTAGACATTATTCGCTCCAACAAAGGACCTTTACTGCTGGAAGTCAATTCCTCACCCGGACTGGAGGGTATCGAAACAGCTACAGGGAAAAATATTGCCAACGAGATGATTATCGCTATCGAAAAGAAACTAAAGTTTAAACACCATTCTTAAACTCCAAATTATTTTCACTATTGATTAATCGAGTAAACGCTTCACGTATACGTAAAACACACCGTTATTTAGGCTTGTTTATAGGGCTACAGTTTTTGGCATGGACAGTTTCTGGGCTTTACTTTAGTTGGACCGATATCGATGAAATTCACGGAGATCAGTTTAGAAGAGTGCCTAAGGAAAAGGTTTTTTCTCAATGGGTCCCAATAGACAGCATCCCTGAGTCTATTGTAACACTGCGCTTAGTAACAATAGACGACCAGCCTTATTATTGGGTAAACGAACGTGTTCTATACCACGGGCAGACCGGTGAAATAAAAGAGCAAATCACCGAGGATGAAGCAGTGAGAATTGCAGAGTTGAATTTAGTTGAAGGATTGAAAGTCAGCGAGGTAGAGTACCTTACAACTACAGATCCTCACCATGAATTTAGGGAACAGGAGCTACCTGCCTATGCAATTCATTACCAACACCCTGATAAACTCACAGCTTATGTGGATGCTAAAAGTGGGATTTTTAAAAAAGTCCGTCACCAAAGTTGGCGTTGGTTTGACTTTCTTTGGATGGGTCATACTATGGACTACCAAGGGCGTGATGATTTTAACAACCTATTGTTACGTATTTTTTCTTTGTTTGGTGTATTTACGGTAATGAGTGGCTTTGTGCTGTGGGCAACAAGCTCACCTACATTACGAAAAATGATAAAGCGATAAAATAACCCTGTAATGAAAAAAATTCTCATTTTTTTACTGTGTTTCTCATACGGAATCTCTGCTCAAGATATACAGTCCAATATACGTCTGGATGCAATAGGTTTTGGTTCTTGCAATCGGACGGATTTAGACCTTAAAATGTGGGAGGTGATAGCCCAAAAACAAATGCAAGCATGGGTGTGGCTGGGAGATATTGTCTATACCGATGAAGAGAGTATGCAGGATTTAGAAGAAAAATATACCTTGCAAAAAAGCCTGCCTGCCTATAAACAACTTCGTGAACAAGCGGCTATTTTTGGGGTATGGGATGACCATGACTTTGGTACAAATGACGGAGGTGGAGCCTTTGATAAAAAAGCACAAAGCCGGGAGTTGCTTTTTGATTTTTTGGATCTTCCAGAAGCACACCCTGCAAGAAGAAGAACCGGAGCCTATCAAAGTTACTGCTTTGGAGAAAATGAAGAAAAAGTCTGTTTGTATTTGCTAGACGTACGCTATTTTAAAGAACCTTATGTAATAGATCCCAGCCCAAATCAACGTTATAAGAAAAATCTGGGAAGTCTTTTGGGAGAAGAACAGTGGAAGTGGTTGGAAAAAGAACTTCAAAATAACGATGCTGTAGTGTCCCTTTTTGCAGGAGGAATTCAGCTTTTGTCCTCTGAACATGCTTACGAAAAATGGTCCAACTTTCCTGAAGCGCAACAGCGTTTTTTTGATTTACTGATAAAAAATAAAATTAGAAATCCAATATATTTGAGTGGTGACAGACATATTGCAGAAGTTTCCAGTAGACAAATTAGCCCAAATTATTGGCTTTACGATGCTACCTCAAGCGGGTTGACACACTCTTACGAAGGTTTAGAAGAGGAATACAACCCCTATCGAATAGGTCCACTTATGACTCATCTCAACTTTGGTATGATTCAGTGGGATTGGGAAAACAGAATTGTAGCACTTCAAATCCTTGACGATAAGGGTGCTGTTCGCTTTCAACAAAACATTCCTATCCAATAGGGTTAAGTTCTTTTGACTTTCTTTATTTTTAAACTCTCAATACCACAATTATGGAATACCTCTCTCTTCTTTTATCCCTTTTCAGTTGTGTTCTTTTAATCTTGCTTTTGCTCCGATCCAAAAAAACTGAAACAAGAGCTTTAGAAGAGGTGTTGCACAGTCAGTTTCAAAAAGAATTCATGATGAATCGGGAGGAACTAGCTAAGAACTTACAAGAAAACAGAAAGGAACTCACACAGAGTATAGATCAGCTAAATGAAACCTTAAATAGAAAGGCAAAAGAAGACCGTGAAGAGTTGCGCATTACCCTGAAAGATTTTCAGGATAGTTTTTCAAAAAATGTTGAAACATTCAACAACCTTCAAAAAGAAAAATTTGATCAGATGAAATCCAAACAGGATGAAATGATTAAAACCACTGAACTTCGTCTGGAACGAATGCGCGAAACAGTGGATGAAAAGCTACATAAAACCCTGGAGGAACGTCTCGGAAAGTCCTTCGAAATGGTTACTAAGCAGTTGTTAGTAGTTCAGAAAGGCCTAGGAGAAATGCAAAACATTGCATCTGGAGTAGGAGACTTAAAAAAGGTATTGAGTAACGTCAAAACAAGAGGTGTCTTAGGAGAAATTCAGTTGGGAAATATTCTGGAAGAAATCATGACACCCGACCAATACGCAACCAATGTAAAAACCAAGCAAGATTCCGATGCACTGGTAGAGTTTGCTATCAAATTGCCTGGTAGAGGAACAAACGATCAGGCTGTTTTCTTACCCATAGATGCAAAGTTCCCACAAGAAGATTACGTACGCCTACAAAACGCATACGAGGCTGGAGATGCCGTTGCTGTTGAGCTCTCTAAAAAAGCCCTTTTACAAGCGGTAAAAAAATTCGCTAAAGACATAGCAAAAAAATACATTGACCCGCCACATACTACGGACTTTGGTATCATGTTTCTCCCTGTAGAGGGTCTTTTTGCTGAGGTAGTTCGCCAGCCAGATATGATTGCGATGCTTCAACGAGAATATAAAATTGTAGTAACGGGTCCAACAACACTCGCCGCCATGTTAAACAGCTTACAAATGGGATTCAAAACGCTTGCCATACAAAAAAGGAGTATTGATGTTTGGAATTTATTAGCCGCTTTAAAAAAATAGTTTAATTCCTTTGGAGGTGT
>VMCW01000162.1 GCA_008081175.1 Flavobacteriaceae bacterium | reverse complement strand
CTCTGAGCAACGTTTTCCTTTATACGAAGCAGATGTAGATGGTAAAAAATACTTTATTATACCCTTGCGAGGCGCTGGGCTTTGGAATGCCATATGGGGCTATATAGCACTTGAAGAAGATAAAAACACCATCAAAGGAGCAGTTTTTGACCACGTTGGAGAAACTGCTGGATTGGGCGCTGAAATTACCCAGAAATGGTTTCAAGATCGTTTTTTAGGCGAAAAAGTATTTGATACAAACGGAACTTTAGTAGGTATTAATGTCTCTAAAACCAATAACGATCCTAAGGACCTTGATAAGGAAGATCATGAGGTTGACGCTATTTCAGGGGCTACCATTACTGGGGATGGAGTTACAGCTATGATAATGGAACGTTTGATACATTACCTACCTTATCTAAAGGCTGAACAAAATGCTGTTGCATTAAACAATTAGACGAATGGAAAAAAACAACGCAAACAAAAAAGAAACACCAACAGTTCTTTTTGTCAATAAAGAAAAGGAACCTCTCTTTTCAAAAAAGAACAGAAAGTTGTTGTCAGACCCTTTGGATGATAATAACCCCATAACTGTTCAAGTATTAGGAATTTGTTCTGCTCTTGCTATTACTGTCCAGTTGAAACCTGCTTTGGTAATGAGTATCTCCGTTATGGCTGTTATGGCGGCCAGTAATGTGATTATTTCACTGCTGAGAAACCTTATCCCTAATCGAATTCGTATCATCGTACAATTAGTCGTCGTTGCTTCGATGGTAATTCTAGTTGATCAAGTCCTTCGCGCTTTTGCTTATGATGTCAGTAAAGAATTATCCATTTTTATTGGTCTGATCATTACCAATTGTATCGTGATGGGAAGACTTGAGGCCTTTGCTTTAGGCAATGGTGTTTGGAAATCATTCCTTGATGGAATTGGAAACGCAGCTGGGTATGGATTTATTCTTATCCTTGTCGCTTTCTTTAGAGAATTATTGGGTTCTGGAAAATTATTCGGATACCAAGTGATACCCGACGCAATCTATGAAATGGGATATGTCAATAACGGTTTGATGTTATTGTCACCCATGGCATTGATCACTGTGGGGCTCATTATTTGGGTACAGCGTTATAGAAATAGAACCCTTATTGAAAAAAACTAATTCAGCATGGAAGCATATTTGAATTTATTCGTTAAAAGTATCTTTATAGAGAACATGATTTTTGCCTATTTCTTAGGAATGTGTTCTTATCTAGCCGTATCTAAAACGGTTAAAACAGCAGTTGGTTTAGGACTTGCCGTTATTTTTGTTTTGGCAATTACTGTTCCTATCAACTTTTTATTGGACACCTACCTGCTCCGTCCAGGAGCCTTGACTTGGTTAAACACTAGTTATGCAGAATTGGATTTGAGCTTTTTAAGCTTTATCATGTTTATTGCGGTCATTGCATCTATGGTGCAATTAGTAGAAATGGTTGTTGAAAAATTTGCACCAGCTCTATATGGCGCATTAGGAATTTTTTTACCGCTAATTGCGGTTAACTGTGCGATATTGGGAGGATCCCTTTTTATGCAACAAAAAGATTTTTCTGGAGTAGCAGAATCTGCAGTTTACGGTTTAGGATCAGGTATTGGTTGGTTGTTGGCTATTTTGGCAATAGCAGCCATACGAGAGAAAATCACTTATTCAAATGTTCCAGCACCTCTGAGAGGACTTGGGATTACTTTTATCATTACAGGTCTTATGGCTTTAGGTTTCATGAGTTTTATGGGAATTAAATTATAATTTAAGAATGGAGTATACAGTAGTTATAGCGAGTGTTGTTGTTTTTTTAATAATCACCTTCTTATTGGTAGGAATGTTGCTTGGTGCAAAAGCAAAATTATTGCCTTCTGGACCAGTTTCACTTTTAATCAATGGTGAGAACAAAGTAGAAGTGAGTTCTGGGGGAACGTTGTTAAGCACTTTAGGAAACAACAAAATCTTTTTACCTTCTGCTTGTGGTGGTGGAGGTACCTGTATTCAATGTAAATGTCAGGTGATAGAAGGAGGTGGAGAAATCCTACCAACAGAAGCACCACATTTCTCTCGAAAAGAAGTAGCGGAAGGTTGGCGTTTAGGTTGTCAAGTCAAAGTAAAGCAAGACATGGTTATTCAGGTTCCTGAAGAAGTCTTTGGAATTAAAAAGTACCAAGCAACTGTGGTAAGAAATTGGAATGTAGCTTCGTTTATCAAGGAGTTTGTTGTAGAAATTCCAGAAGAAATGGATTATAAAGCAGGGGGATACATCCAAATAGAAATTCCACAATGTGAAGTTAAATATTCAGATATTGATATTACTGCCCATCCTGAAGAGCATCCAGGAGAGCCCGATAAATTCAAGCTAGAATGGGATAAATTTGCTCTATGGCCACTAGTTATGAAAAACACTGAAACTGTAGAGCGCGCATATTCTATGGCTTCCTATCCTGCAGAAGGAAAGGAAATTATGCTCAATGTACGTATAGCCACTCCTCCTTTTGATCGCGCAAAAAATACTTGGAGTGATGTCAACCCTGGTGTTGCCTCTTCTTATATTTTCTCAAAAAAGCCTGGAGATAAGGTAACTATTTCAGGCCCCTACGGTGAATTCTTTATTAATGAGTCAGATGCAGAAATGCTTTATGTAGGAGGTGGTGCTGGAATGGCACCCATGCGTTCACATTTGTATGAACTGTTTAGAACACTTAAAACAGGTAGAAAAGTAACTTTTTGGTATGGTGGACGTTCTAAAAGAGAATTGTTTTATGTCGACCATTTCAGAGCTTTGGAGAAAGATTTCCCGAATTTTAATTTTTACATTGCCTTATCCGAACCTCTTGAAGAAGACAATTGGAAAGAAAAAACCAGTTTGGACTCTGAAGGAGATGGATTTACAGGTTTTGTGCACCAGGTTGTAATTGACCAATACCTTTCTAACCATGATGCTCCAGAAGACATTGAAGTATACTTCTGTGGCCCGCCACTGATGAACCAAGCGGTTGAAAGAATGGCAGAAGACTTTGGAGTTCCTCCTGAAAACGTAAGGTTTGATGATTTTGGAGGTTAAATCACAATATTGAATTTAGATCAAAAAAAACACAAAGATCAACTTTGTGTTTTTTTTGTACTCCTTTAATTTAATATCCAAATAGGGTTTCTAGAGAAATCTCTTTCACTTTTCCATAGCCTTTAAGATTTTTAAAGTCTATGTTTTCCCGATTTCCGATAAGTAAAATATTGTGAGATTTATTTTGAACAAATTGTTTGTGAAATTCTAATAGATTTTCAAATTTCATCTCTTTAACCTCGTTGTAAATTTGTTTTCTACTGTCGTAGTCTATTCCCTTCTTTTCCGCAGCGAGATAGCTGTATAATATTCCTGATTTTGTGATGCGTTCACTCTCAATTTTATTGAGTATTGCTTGTTTTGCGATCTCAAATGCTTGAGGTGATTCAGGTAAATTATTGATGAGTTCAAACATAGAAGACAAGGCTTCCTTTTGCTTATCAGATTGAATACCTATGTAGGAAAGGAGATAGTCAGATCGGTCAGGTCTATTAGCTTGATTGTAAGTAGAAAAAACAGAATAGGCTAATCCTTGAGCTTCTCGGATCTCTTGAAAAACGATAGAATTCATTCCTCCACCAAAGTATTGATTGAACAAATTGATTGCTGCTGTCTTTGAATGATCCAGCAGTTCTTGTTTGGAGAGCAAGATAATTTCTGTTTGAACCATATCAAAAGGTGTCCAAAAGACATTTTGAGTATCGTAGTCTTTTTCTGTATATTTTGAGTCTACTTGATTCAGCTCTAAAAAGGTTTCCGGAGTTTTATGGTAGGTTGTAATGAGTTGACTCAGTTCAGTTTCATTTTTATTGCCATAATACAATATACGATGAGGATAGTTTGATAAATTCTGTATCCATTCCATCAGATCTTCTACCTTTAAATTATTCAATTCTTCAGAGCTCAGTACATCTGCAGAAGGATTTAATTCTCCATATCTGCCGTAGTCTAATAGTTGTCTTCTCAGAATAATGTTTTTATTTTTCTTTGCATCAGAACGCGATTTTAAAATCCTACCTACCAACTGCTCCAGAGCTTCTTGTGTCCCTACAGGCCGCTCAAGGAGTTGTTCGAATAGTTGTACGGAGGCTTCCATATTTTCACTTAAACCCCGAAGAGTAACTAGGGTTTCCTCTCCATCTCCAGAGGTGGAAAAGCTGAAGTTAGCTCCTAGTTTATAAAACTCTTTTTTTAGTTCTTCTGGACTAAATTCTGAAGTTCCAACATAGTTCATCAATCCTGTAGCCAATTCTATTTTAGGGTCGAGGTTGGTTCCAAAGTCAAAACGATAGGTCAATTCAAAAAGATCATTCGATGTGTTTTCTTTTTGAATCACTTTTAGATTGCCGATGGAGTAAAAGTCAAGATCTGTTTTGAAGTCCAAAAATTTTGGTTGTAATTTTTCTACTTCCTGATTGGCAAGTTGTTCGTGTAGTTGGGATCGGTCCTCCCTGTTTAAAGGTACTTTTGTTATTTGAGGTTTATCTACCTTTTGGATGTTGGGGTCTTTTCCTGTTCGTTTGAATACTACTGCATAATTTTCATTGTAGTTTTCTTTTGCGAAGGAGACCAAATCTTGCTTACTTATTTTTGAAAGGGCATCAAAATAGTTCACTTGATCTATCCATTCTTGATCACGAGTGAAGGCTAAAACCATATCATTCGCTCTAAAATAATTGGCATAATCAGAATCGTCTTGTTCCATAAGACGTTTTTTGAGGTCGTTGACAACAGCTTTAAGCAGATCCTCTTCAAAAGCACCTTCTTTAATGTTTTCAATTTCACCGAGTAGCAGAGCATGTACTTCTTCAAGGCTTTGACCTTCCTTTGGGTTTCCGCTAAAAAGATGAATAGAATAATCATTTAAATCTTGAACGGTAGCTCCTGCACTCAATACTTTTTGTTTTTGTACCAAATTTAAATCGATAAGTCCCGCTGTACTGTTGGAGAGCAACATGTCTATTAAATCTACTTTCAGAAGTGCAGTTTTAGATTGATTGTCAAATCGATACCCCATCAATATAGACTCCCTGTCTGGTCCCACTACTTCTTGAACAAGGGGAGAAGTTATTGCAGTTTCTGGTTGGTAACTTATTACAGGAAGGTTAGGATTGGGTTTCCAGTCACCAAAATGTTGATCGATTAAAGCGATGGTCTGGTCAAAATCCAATTCACCACTCATACAAATAGCTACATTGTTGGGACGGTAATAGGTGTTAAAATAATTTTTAATTTCTGTAATTGATGGGTTTTTAAGATGTTCAACGGTACCAATAACAGACTGTTTTCCATAGGGGTGATTAGGGAAAAGACTTTGATAAAGCGCCCAATATTGTTTTCTGTAATCACTATCAAGAGATCGATTCTTTTCCTCATAAACTGCTTCAAGCTCTGTGTGAAAGAGACGGTTTACAATTTGTTTAAAGCGCAGCCCCTCAAGGGTTAAAAAGCGCTCCATTTCATTAGAGGGGATGTCGACGGTGTAGACAGTGCGGTCTTCAGTTGTATATGCGTTTAAGCTTTTTCCCCCCAACATGGAAATCATTTTATCGTATTCATTGGGGATGGCGAGTAATGCTGCTTTATTTGAAACTTCATCTATGGTTTGATAAATTGCTTTTCGTTTAGCAACATCAGTTTGTTTTGCATAGTCATTAAAGAGTTGTTCTATTGAGTCGAGTAAAGGCTTTTCTGCTTCATAGTCTTTGGTGCCAAAAAACTGGTTGCCTTTAAACATGATATGCTCTAAATAGTGTGCTAAACCTGTATTGTTTTCTGGATCGTTTTTTCCTCCAGCTTTTACTGCTGTAAAAACGTGTACTCTAGGGGCGTTTTCAAATTTAGATAGATACACTTTCAACCCGTTGTCCAATGTATAGATACGGGTTTGTGTGGGGTCATCTGTTACGTATTCATAAGTATATCCTCCAGAACTGGCTTTTTTTGTTTGTGATGTTGGATTACCACAACCAATCAGGAGTAATGCTAAAATGAGGGGTAAGTATTTCGTTAAGTTCATCATAATTTGTTTTTGGGAACTGAAAATACATAAAATCTATAATTTAATATAAAGAGTCCACCATTTAAATTAATTTTGGTTGCTATGACAACGTTAAGCAAACAAGAAATCCATCAATTAGCAATGCAAGAGGTTGGCACTTACCTTGAAAAAGAGGGCTATGAGTTTTTGGCTGTAAATTCACAGTTACAACGCTCTCCTCAATTCGTTTGTGTAAAAAATAAAGAGTTGTTTTTTGTTGTTGTCGACGGATGTTTATATCCGGACTCTCCAAAAAATTATGATGTAGAGCGTATGAAAAAAGTAAAAGAACACGCATTGAAAAACAAGGCTACTCTTTACCATGCGGGTGTTGGATTTGCCAACGCTGAAAATTACAACCTCCCCTTAATGAAAAACAATCCCTATGCAGTCAACTTTAGTGGTCTTGAAAAAGTATAGCATTTTTGTTTTTCTTTTTGTTTTTTTGAGTTGTAAAGAGCAAAGTTCTTTCAACGTACAGCAACTAAGAGGAGCGGCTTTGGGTACAACCTATGCTATAAGCTATTCAAATATTGAAATTTCTAAAGATCAATTGAAGCGTGAGGTCGATTCTGTTATTGATGTAATGAATGCATCTATGTCTACTTACATTCAAAGTTCGGATATCTCTAAAATAAATAGGGGAGACGATCAACTGGTCGTTGACGAGCATTTTATAAAAGTGTACGAAAAGGCTACAGAGGTTTGGAAAAAAACAAACGGATTTTTTGATCCAACTGTAGGAGCTTTGGTAAATGCCTATGGTTTTGGACCAGAAAAAGCATTGAGCCAAATGAATTCAAAACAGCGGGACAGCATACTTTTGTTTACAGGCTGGCAAAAAACCAAGTTAACTCCTGCCAATACCATTTTGAAATCACATCCCAATGTGCGTTTTGATTTCAATGCTCTTGCAAAGGGATATGCAGTAGATGTAGTTGCAGATCTTTTACGTTCTAAGAATTTCAATTCGTTTTTAGTCGAAATTGGAGGAGAAATTGTTGCTGAAGGCATAAGTCCTAAATCAAAAAAGCCTTGGAAAGTAGCTGTTGATGATCCGAATCAGGATAGCCAGAGAAACTTCATCAAAATTTTGAGCTTGACCAACAAGGCACTAGCTACCTCAGGAAATTACAGAAAGTACAAAATCGATTCGCTCAGTGGTAAGCGCATTGCACATTCCATCAACCCAAAAACAGGTGAAGCTTTTCCTTCCAATGTGCTAAGTGCTTCCGTTATAGCCCCAGATTGTATGACTGCAGATGCCTATGCAACCGCACTTATGGTAATGCCGTTCGATGAAAGTAAAGCCTTGATTGAACGAGAACCTCATTTAGAGGCCTATTGGATTGTAGAGTCTACTTCGGGTACCATAGAAGAGTATTATAGCTCAGGTTTTCCTAGTGAAGAATCTTTTTAAGGTTTTTTTGCTACAGGAATGAGCTCCCTCTTTAATCCATATTTTTCTATTTCCCTTTCATTGAGTTGATTCGTATAGTCAACCTCTTTTACTAAAAATCCCACTGTACCCAGCAAGTTAAAATAGTCTTTTCCGTAGATCCTTACGTGATCATATTGACCAAAAATTTTGGAGCGTTCTCTAGAATCAGTGATACTGTTATCTTCAAAAGTAGTTGTTCGATTTTCATCTAATGGGACTTGAGCGATGAGGGTGCCCTCTTTTTTAAGAACTCGATACAATTCTGACATAGCTTTACGGTCGTTGGGTATGTGTTCTAAAACATGATTGCACAAAATCAAGTCGTAGGAATTATCCTCAAAAGGAAGTGCGCAAATATCTGCCTTTACGTCGGCTAGAGGAGAATGTAGGTCAGTTGTGGTGTATTTCCAATGTGAAAAAGCCTTGAATTTTTGATAAAAAACTTGTTCAGGGGCTACATGCAGCACCTTGATGGAGTCACTTAAAAAAGAGGTTTCTCTGTCCAAATAGAGCCACAACAAACGGTGTCTTTCTAAGGAAAGTGTACCTGGGCAAAGTGCATTTTCTCTGATTTTTTGGTATCCATAGGGTAAAAATTTTCTGTAGGAACTTCCATCTATTGGATCAGTAAATCGATTTCCTTTAAAATACCATCTGATTATGGGCTGAAACAAAATACTGAATCTTATTAACCAGGGTCTGGGAATTAGATTAAGTAGCCATTTCATGGAACAAAGGGTGCTTTTCTAAATGGAATTTCTTCTTCGCTTTGGATTCCCAAGGCTTCATATATGTAGTGGAAGGTAGAAAGCAGTTCAGGTTTTCCGTTAATAAGAGCCACATTGTGTTCAAAATGAGCTGAGGGTTTTCCGTCTGCTGTCAAGATAGTCCATCCGTCTTTGAGTTGTTTTATGCGATGTGTTCCCCTATTAATCATAGGCTCTATGGCCAATACCATACCATCAACAAATTTTTTGCCACGCCCTCGTTTTCCGTAATTGGGAACTTCAGGTCCTTCATGCATGGTTTTACCCAAGCCATGCCCAACCAGTTCACGAACAACACCATAGCCTTCTTTTTCACAATACTGTTGAATAGCAAAACCCATATCTCCAATTCTGTTTCCTGCACGAAAGACGTCAATTCCTACATAAAGAGATTCTTTGGTAATCTGCAATAATTTTTCAGTTAAAGGGTCAATTTCCCCTACGGCAAAGGTATAAGCATGGTCACCATAAAATCCATTTTTCAATGCTCCGCAATCTATGGAAATGATATCTCCTTCTTGCAGTGGATCATTATTAGGGATTCCATGGACTACTTGTGCATTTGGGCTCATACAAAGTGTATTAGGAAAATCATATAAACCCAAAAAACCAGGTTCTGCACCTAGGTCTCGAATATGTATTTCAGCAATTCGATCCAATTCTAGGGTAGTGATCCCAGGTTTGATTTCTGAGGCCAAAACACCCAAGGTTTTGGATACAATCAGAGCGCTTTCTCTTATGAGTTCAATTTCCTCTAATGATTTTAAAACGATTCCAGCCATATCAAAAATCAGCGTAGGAGTCTTTATAGGGCAGTTTTTTTAAAATTTTAGAAAAATCATCTAAAAGATTGACTACTGGAAATTCAACAATGCGATTGTTTTCTTCCCCATTTTCTATAAAAATCAATGTAGGAATATTGAGAATATCGTATTTCTTTTCTAATCCGTCAGGACTGTCTTTGTATTCGGAGAGACCGTACATTTCTATACGATCTTGGGTTACCTCTAAAGCATCGAGTATTTTAAACATAGGTCCTAGCTCACGTTGGGTATCACCACACCAGGTTCCCAAGAAAAGCTTAAAAGTAAGGTCTTTTGCAAGGGGGAGATGTTCATCGATCCAGCCTTCTGGTATTTGCTGATCGTCATAGGTAGGCTGAAACCAAGCCATAAATTCATCTGTGTCTAGATTGGCACGATTTAAAGGACCAAGGACAACTGTTTCTCCCTCCTCCCCAATAAGGGTTTTTACTTCCA
>VMCW01000151.1 GCA_008081175.1 Flavobacteriaceae bacterium | reverse complement strand
AATTTTTAACCGTAGAATGAAACGAATAAAAATAAATATACCCACAGAATATCTAGAAAATGCCAAAACGTTAATGCGAGCTCAAAACCCAGCGTATTTCCTTCCACATAGGCCCCTTTCCATGTCTTGAAAAAAACCATTAGAACAATCACAATTCCCGCAATAAGGTGGGCTAGATGCAACAAAACCAATACGTATAAATAGGAGGTGGTAATTGAACTTTCAGGGCCTGTAAAATAATACCCTTGATCAATTATACCCTTAAACCCTTGAAATTGAAAATATACAAAGGTCAACGCCAGACCCAATGTAATCAACAAAAGACCCTGAGTTTCTTTTATGCGATCTGCTTTTA
This sequence comes from Flavobacteriaceae bacterium, assembly GCA_008081175.1. GTDB lineage: Bacteria > Bacteroidota > Bacteroidia > Flavobacteriales > Flavobacteriaceae > MS024-2A. The sequence continues at coordinate 9,330 of VMCW01000151.1, read as the reverse complement.
ACATTTTCAATGCTCCATAAAAGGTAGCACTACTCATTACAATCAAAAGAGTACTCAACGTAAATGCAAAGGGAAGTTCAATTTGCTGTATCCAATCGGCTCTAGAGCTGCTCACTACATAGGCGCTGGTCAGTCCTGCAAAGGTCATACTCATGCTGATCATTCCAAACCACAGCATCATTTTTTTGGCTCTGTTCGTTTTTGTACTTATAGAATCGTTCGTGTTCATTGCAATAAAAATTTATCAATTACATAGATAAGTTGAATACCGGTTATGTATAAAATACTCATCCGAATAAGGGATCGAGCAGCCACAATTGTTTTTAAAATCATGAGCTGAACTGAAGAATAGAGAAACAATCCCCCCAAAACCAAAACAAAAAGGCTAGCTGTAGGAGTAAGATATAAAGCCCCTGTATATTCAAAAGCAGGTATTAAAGAAATTACAACTGTCCAAAGTGTGTAAAATACAATTTGAAAAGCTGTACTTTGATCAGGCCCCCCAGAGGGCAACATCCTAAATCCAGCTGCTTGGTATTGCTCATTCATTGTCCATCCAATTGCCCAAAAATGAGGAAATTGCCAAAAAAACTGTAACATAAAAAGTACCCCTGGTTCTATTCCAAACTCATTGGTAGCTGCAACCCATCCCAACATAAACGGAATAGCTCCTGGAAAAGCCCCTACAAAAACAGACAAGGGTGTTTTTTGTTTCAGAGGAGTGTATACACAAGCGTAAAGGAAAATGGATAGACCTGCAAAAAAGGCTGTTTTAATGTTGATTAAGTAAAGAGAGACTACCCCTATTAAAGTAAGAAAAACACCAATAAAAAGTGCTGTTCTGCTGTGCATACGCTCTTGTGGCAAGGGACGATTTTGCGTTCTCAGCATCAACTTATCCAAATCCTTTTCAAAGAGTTGATTGAATGCGTTTGAAGCCCCCACCATTGCAAAACCACCAATTATGAGTAATGTTAGGATGTTATAATCTACCTCATTTACTGCTAAAAAATAACCCGCAATGGATGAAATTACTACAGATATGGACAGCCTAAACTTTGTAAGCTGATAAAAGTCAGTTAAAGTCTGTGGAATTGTCAATCTATTTTAAGGTTTTTTTGCCGGCATAGCCCCTCTACATTCGAGTGCAAAGATAAACCAGAAAAACGATTGGACAATGTATTTCTACTCTAAGATAGAAATAGGTGTTTTAATTTTGCAGCCTAAAATTTATTGGAATACTAAAAGGCACACGAACCGCCCTTCCACGTTGTTTACCCGGTGTCATTTTAGGTAATACTGAGATAATTCGTCGTGCCTCTTTTTCCAAATTTTTGTCTGGTCCACGCATAAGGATATTAGTGATACTTCCGTCTTTATCAATGATAAAAGTTACAAAGACTCTGCCCTGAATTCCCAATTCCATGGCTACTTCTGGATATCTAAAATTACGCTTGATGTGTTTATTTATTTTTTCTTGAAAACAATCGCGTCTTTTGTCTTTTGAAACATTTTCACACCCAGGAAAAATAGGGACATCTTCAATTACTGCAAAGGGAACGTCTACGTCTAAATCGTCTTCTTCTATAGACACATCATCAACTTCTATAATTTCGTCATTGTCTGTCTCTGTAGACTCTATTATGGATTCTTCAACCTCCTCTTCATCTTCTACAATTTCAATGACTTGAGCAGCAGGTGGCGCTGGTGGTGGGGGAGTCTTTATTTGTTGAGTAATTGGAATTTCTTCATCGTCATCTTCATTTACATCTAGCATTTCATAATCGAAGGTTTTTTTGTAAGTCTTCCATTCTATGGCTTGCCGGGAGAAAAATAAAATTAATGATAGACCTATTACAAAGTATAGACTGCTGTTTTTTTGTAAATCTAATTTGGGATTTTTTTTGTTTTCATGATGCTTGGGGCTTTCTTTTAAAGCATCAAAAATTGTACCATTTTAAACAAAAAACCCAGCTCAAATGCTGGGTTTTAATTTAATCTGTAAAAACTACTGTAGTCTAAAGGTTATTGGAATACTAAAGGGTACACGTACTGGACGTCCTCTTTGTTTTCCTGGTGTCATACTTGGTAGTTTAGAAATAATACGCTGAGCTTCTTTTTCCAAGTTTTTGTCTGGTCCACGCATTCGGATGTTAGTGATACTTCCGTCTTTAGATATGATAAAGTTTACGTAAACACGTCCTTGTATTCCCATTTCTTGAGCAATTTCAGGATATCTAAAGTTTTTTCTTATGTGTTTGTTCATTTGCTCTTGAAAACAGTCTCTGCGTTCGGACTTTTTAACCCTTTCGCAACCAGGGAAGATAGGCACATCTTCAATTACAGCAAAAGGTACATCAATATCAAGGTCATCTTCTTCAATTTCTACCTCTTCTACTTCGATAATTTCATCCTCATTCGTCTCGGTAGATTCAATTACTGTTTCTTCAACCTCTTCTTCATCTTCTACAATTTCGATCACCTCGGGTGCTGGTGGTGGTGGCGGCGGCGGTGGTGGTGGGGTTTTAATTTGTTCGGTAATTGGGATTTCTTCGTCGTCATCCTCTTCTACGTTGAGCGCTTCGTAATCGTATGTTTTTTTATACGTCTTCCACTCAATAGCTTGCCATGAAACCAACAATACTACAGCCAATCCGACTACAAAATAAAGGCTGCTGTTTTTAGTTAAATCAACTTTTTCGCTTTTTTTAGGCTGCATTATCTTTAAAATTTAGTTAGCTAATCTAAAAAAAAATCCACTTAATCAAGCTAATTTTCTTTAGAAAAAGGAAATAAAAAATATTGGAAAATTACTCCCACATATACTCCCATCATGTTGGCTAAAAGATCTTGCACATCAAAAAAGCGCTTGAAATAGGGAATTAGCTGGGCTATTTCAATTAATAATCCAACAAGTAAGCTGAGTATAATCGCCTTAGGCACAGTCTTTTTTACTGTGAATAAAGCAAAGAAATAAAGCAAATACATTCCAAAATAACAGCCAAAATGTAAGAGCAAATCACCTCTTATGAAAAAAAAACTCCAGGGTTCACTGTCTGGACTGGGCGGCTTTAATGACAAATAAATTACTATAAGGGTAGCCGAAAAAGCAACCCCTCTAAAAAATTTAACCTCCTGTAACCAGAGTTGTATACGCTTCTGCATCTAAGAGTGAATCGATTTGAGAAAGGTCACTACATTGAACTTTAACCATCCATCCCGCACCATAGGGATCCTCATTTACTTGTTCAGGCTGGTCTTCCAAGGCTTCGTTGATTTCAATGACTTCCCCTGTAATAGGCATAAAAAGATCTGAAACTGTTTTTACTGCCTCTACAGAACCAAAAACTTCTTCTGCTTCTAAGGTGTCATTTAGGCTTTCAATTTCTACATAAACAATATCACCTAGCTCACCTTGTGCAAAATCGGTAATGCCTACAGTGGCAATATTGCCTTCCAATTTTATCCATTCGTGATCTTTGGTGTATTTTAATTCTGCTGGTACATTCATTTTTTTAAATCTTTTAGTGCAAACAAATGTAAAAGATTTCCTGAATCAAAAATAGTTTAGTTTCCAAAATTGTAACGAACTGTAAACCCAGATCGAATGCTTGTTTGTGGAAAGGCTGTTGAGATAGCAAACTCCGAAAAATTGTGGTCGTAAAAAAACAAAGCGGTAAGGTTTTTAGTCAAAGCATAATCTGCCGTTACTTTTATTGCTAAAAGACGTTGTCCAGCAGTAACTTGATTGTTATCGTATTCTAGATTTCTTAGAACCGTACTGTTGTCTCGGTAAGAAAGATCTGCTTTGATATTTAAATCTCCACTTAAGAGAACTCTTCGACCACCAATACTCGTTCTAAACCGAACATCTTGAACACGATACCCCAACCCAACGATATATTCATCACCACTGGATTCAGTAATCAAGTTATTATCTAAACTGAGTGAAATAGCTCTTTCTTTTCTTAGTTCTGCTAGTATTTTTAACGAATTTGTGAATTCCATATCTAAGCGCACCAACGGGTTAAACTGTTCTACTAAGTTAACATTGGCAAACAGGCGCTCTGGAATTAAATTTCCCAACTTATCTATTTGTTCTGGCAGACTGGGATCGTAATCAAAATTTGTTTGGAAATTAGTTAAGGTATAACTGGCGCGATAGGCATGGTTTAATGACAGCCTGCTAAAAATCTTAGCAAGTGATTTGATTTCTGTGAGGCCTGTAAACTTTAAATTCCAGTTGGGCAACGGTGTTTTCTTAACAGGATTAAGATTTATTGTGTTGGGGTCTTTCCCTGAATAAGCGGAAATAAAGGAATGCAAGAGAACAGATTGTTGTTCTTTACCAAATCCTAATGGATATCCTTCCTCATCAGTTCCTAATCCAGAAAAAATACTCTCCTTTGAAAGACGATCAGCGATCACCTTTCTATTTTCCCTAAATTTTTCAAAATTGGCACTTGTAGAACCCTGAGAAGGATTAAATGCAGTTTTAAGCAAGACAGTTGACATTCCAAAATTACCTAGTACACTTGAGTTTAGTGGAAGGTATTCTAGATTTTTTACCCTAAAGTTCTCCAAAGCGTTTTCTGTAAAATCACGCTCTGCATTGAAGTCTATTATAAGACCTTGAAAGGGTACTACTTGTGCTGTGGCTTTAAACTTATTCGACTTCAGTTGTGTAAACATCTGATTGAAATTAGGAAAACCAGTAAGCCATCCTTGTCGAGCCGCTTCATACCGAACGTCTGCCTGACTTCCAAGAGTGTACCCTAGTGTAGGACGTAATCCGCCCGCAAAACCAACAGAAGGAAGATAGCCTGGCAACACACTTCCATTGTTTTCATTATAACTGATTTGGATGCGTTTTACTGCTGTGAGCACATCAACCATTTTTGTTAGTGCTTTTTTGAAACTCGTATTCTTTTTTGAAGTGGAGTCCTTTTGCTTAGCAATGTTGACTCTCGATTGAAAATTGGCTCTGCCCGGTCTTAATCCTAATGCTGTGTATAACTTCGAAAAGGAAACCGCCCCTGTCAAGGTTTTGGTATTGTTGTTTTGAATCGTATTGACTAATCCTAAAGGTGTCCCCTCTAGACTAGTAACCTCCGCTAGAGCTTCTGAACCACGTTGCCAATTGAAATTTCCGGTATAATTATAGGTTGCATCTATAAAATTCAAAAGGGGGATGTATTGCAAGGGTAGTTTGTAATTCAATGTCAATGTTTGAAAGTGGGTATTGGGTTCACCAACATTAAATAAGTTTTCCCACAAGACCCTTTGGTTGTCTTCTATAGAAACTGAATTTTGATCGAAAGCGTTGTTTTGTCTGATGATACTACTCGTTGCTGCATTAAAATTAAAACGGAGGGAACGACTGAGGTTATGACTAAGTGAATAGTTGTAATCAAACAAAAAATTACGTTGTTGCAGATTGGGAAGGCTTCTTTGTAATGCAGCATCTGTACCCTCAAGATAGACCTGTCTAAACTTTTGATTATTTAAAATTCTATTAATATTCGTAGCACCTTCTACTGAACTAGGAAATGGATTGAAATTTAATTGTTGTAGCCATTTCCAGTACCGCCCTCGATTTAAGAAGCCTATTTTCTTGAAGGGTTCTATGGATTTTGAAGAGAACGTATGACCGTAATTTGCTCCCAAAAGCAGATTGACCTCTTCCTGTTTTTCGATTTCATAATCCCTGTGTTCCAATTCATTGTAAGCGTAGGAAAAATCAAAATTTTCAGGACTGTAAAAATGTGTTTTTCCTTGCCCGGTGTTGTTTTTTCTTATACCGATAAGGCTAACACTTTTTCTTCTTGTGTAATCAACAGCTTGATTGCGTATGGAATCTCTTTGTGCAACCCGATCTGCAGTGTCCAATCGGTCTTTTAATTTGATGTCCTGGTAAAAAGGGTCGTATTTTGGGGTTATGTATGTCTCCCCATTAGCAAAGCTAAGGGGTATTTGTAATCCCCATTCACTTGGAGTAAGTTGCCCCAGATTGACATTAGAGATTAGATCATATTGTAGGAGTTCCTCCCGTGTCCTTTGGTTTGGTGTTTGATCTATACTTCCAAATCCTACAGAGGAGTAGCGTCCGTTTGCTGAAAAAGTAGCAAAATCTGCCAGATTGGCGTCCAGAGCACCAATAGCTGCCCATCCTGCTTCACTATTGATTCCTGAGAGTCGTAATTCGTTGAACCATACTTCGCCACAAAGGGCGTCACCTAGTTGTGTGGATGGATTTTTTAAACCAATCATCAATGTTCGAATTGCTCCTAAGGAAGGATTACCGTGTATGGCTATTTTATATTTCTTCTGCCCGGGTAAGCTACTGTGTGGAGTAAATTCCTGAATAGGATTTAATTCTTCGTCAAAATAGAGTGTTTTACCCAGTCCCAATTGCTGCAATGCCTTCGCTTTGAGTTTAGATAACAATTCCATAGATATTTCCAGAGCATTGGCTTCTGGAATCCAGACTTCTTCTGCTGTGAGTCGATTGGATTGGTTTTCGGTATAAGGCGTGGGCTTCAAGGGAAGCTCAATTTGATAAAAGTTGTCTTGATAATCCGTTCCCAAACGAATGAATGCTACCAATCGCCGATCCAGTTCTTCCTCGGTTCCTGTTCCTGGAAGGGGATCACTCCCTGGTAACGATTCAGCATGTAAAAACATCCTTAACTTGCTGTATTGACGCATGTCCAGATTTACCGATTTAAAGATACCCCTCGAATCCATGGGTTGTAAATCACATATTCGGAAAGCAAGAGACTGTTCGTTTTGACGAATGATGGTATTGTTGTTGTTTATCTGTTCTCTTTGAATTTCGGGTGGTAAAACGTAATTAATAGGTATTCGATTTTCGTTTTCTAGAATATTTACAGTACTGATGTCTACTGTAGTGTTTTGATTTACTAAAATATCCTCATTAAGAGGTTTATTGTATCTACGCCAATCTCCGCGAACCAAATCTAGGGTTCCAAAACGAAAAACTACTTCTTCATCAAAACCACTCAACAACATTCGCATAAACCGAATGGAACGCAAATCGTTTATCTCGTTTATTGCCTCAAAATAAGGTGCAAAGGAGGTGTTTTCATAATAACTCTTTTGAATAGGAATTTTAAACTGAATCCAACGGGTTGTATACTCGTCTCCATTTGGTGCGTTGACTTTTATATTGTCTCTTACGTCAGTTATAAATGGATGATTTCCCACTTGCATGGTTTTAAAAATGGGCACTCGGTACTCAAAATAACTGTCAATAGTATTCATACTTTGATCCCTGTTTACGTCCTCGGTATCTGGTTCGGTTGTGTTACCCCGGTCATTATCACTAAACTGAATAGGCGTGTTATTTTCTAGGCCATTATAGTTTTTGTAGCGCTCTAAAATACTACCCTCAGCCTGAAGGAAATATTGATAATTGTCTCCAGCTGGGTCATTTGGAGGTCCGTTAGTAAAAAGAGTTGCTTCCTCTTCATCATTCAAACCGTCCAAACCAACATCTTGCAATGGACGATCTTCTGGATTTGTATTGAAAGCGTATACTAGAGACTGGGTTGCAGGTACTCTTCCCCAAGGCGTTTGGTAGGTGGGCGTTGGTTCACTGGCACTAGGCAATCCATTTTCAAATTGTTTTCTACCATCACGTAGAATATCTTCTGAAATATTTCCCAGATGAAATACCAATTCTCCTAAAGCATCTGAATCAGAAGGATTATCAGTGAAGGTGTCCAGCAACCAAAATTCGATAAACTCTACATTGGATTGTTCAAAGTTTGTAGCGTTTAACGCTCTGGTTATTCCTGCCCAATTTTTCTTTGGGTTACTTAAAAATTGATTTTGTGGAGCATTGTTATAAGGCCCCTTTTCTCTAGGATAATAGGCCAAATCTAATGTAGGCAGTCTTCTTAACATTCCTTGGACAAGATCTTGTTCGGGAAAGAGCTCGTCGATAAAGATGCTTCGGGTTTCATTAGATGATATGGCATCGTTATTGATTCCTGTAGGTTGCCTCGAGTAGAAAACTTGATCTATAGAATACCAAGCTAGTTTGGAGCGAGCATAACCACTTGCCAATCCTTCAGCGGTAGCACCTGGCACTCGATTTATGGGAACACTGGAAAGATTCCATGCGGTAAATCCTTTGATGTCTATATTGGTTTGAGCTCCTTCAAAATCATCGATATATACATTGGTCTCACCATTTAGCAAAGTGTTTCTTGGATTGTTAGCTGCTAAATTGGCCACTTCACCTCGGAAAGATATTTGGGAGGGTATTTCGGTATTTATTGTTGGCCATTTATTAACCAGTCGAGTTAAAAATGGGGCTTCGGTAGAAAAATTGGTGTTAAAACCCGTCATGGTATTGTTTACCGGTTCTGTACCATAATTTGCTTTTTGTGTAAGTGGATTTTCACTCAGATTGATCAAAGTTCCTCCAATGTAAAATTTATCGTTGATCTTGTGATTGACATTGATGCCTGAAAATCGTTTGTTCTGCTGATTGAAAAAGGAATTGTTCTCTACCGAGATGTCAATTGGAATATTAGAAGCTTTGAGTCCTTCATCAAGTATTTTGACATTACCTATCTCATAATTTACCGTATAATCCAGACCCTCCTGTAAAACTCTACCCCCCGCTGTGACTCGTACAGACCCCCTTGGAATATTAAATGCACCTATGTTAATTCCGTCGCCTCCTTCGGACTTGTACCGTCCTTTGAGCTGAAACTTATTTTTCTCAGTAAATTCCAGTGCAGCTGCTTTAGTCAAGGTATAGAGCTCTTTAAAAACGTATTTTTTTTGATTTTTATTGAAACTATTGTCTAGATCATAATCTTCTTTTTTTGAATTGGGATCATCCAATAAATTGAATAAAAATTCTCCAAAAGGTTCTACTTTAGGAAAGATGATTCGCCCATATCGGGGCTCAATTGTGATTCCCGGTAGGTAGTCGAAAAACCCATCACCACTAGGAATCAGATCTTGATAAGCATTTAAACGATCCAGTTGCATTGTATTTAACAACACCTCATTATCAAGCTCTTCTGGCCAAATTGACTTATCTACTGGAGTTAAATAGTTTATAGGCGATGGATCCGTATACAATATATTCAATCTAAAATCCTCCTCTGAAAGCTGAAAGGCTCCTGTATTGTAAATATTTTTCATCATCAAATCCCATACGGGTTGTCTCACGTCGGTAAGATTACTTTTCAACATTTTGACAATCAGACTGTTGGTTTTGACTTGCTGGGGCCCCTGTCCTTGTACAGTACCTTGATTTTGAGTGACTATTGAAGTACCGGGTATGTC
>VMCW01000130.1 GCA_008081175.1 Flavobacteriaceae bacterium | reverse complement strand
TATTGCCAAACGCCTTTTGGGACTCGACGATCAAAAACTCGCCAGCCTGAATAAAACCGATTTTATTGTAGCCCTTAAAGAAGTCAATGAACGCATTCCTGCAGAACTGAATACGGAACTTTTTGATAAACTCTACGAGCCAGGAACGGTAAAAACAAAAGCTGATTTAGAGGAAAAAATCAAAACAAGTCTTAAGGCACAGTTTGAACCTCAGGCCAACCAAAAGTTGATGAACGATATTTCTGAAGCCCTAGTAGAAAAAACAAAATTTAAATTGCCTGACAGTTTCTTAAAAAAGTGGATTCAAACTACTGCAAAAGAACCGCTTACTGAAGAAGCTGCTGAAGAGGAATACAACAAATCTGAAAAAGGAATCCGCTATCAGCTTATTGAAGGAAAAATCATTAATGAGAATCAGCTTAGTATGACCTTTGATGAGCTTAAGGAGTTTACAGCAAACCTAGTTAAAAACCAGATGATGCAATACGGACAAATTCCAGAACAAGAGCAACTAGATGGAATTGTCTCTAATGTTTTGTCCAATCAAGAAGAGACCAAGCGAATTTCTGAACAACTGATGGGAGATAAAATGCTTCAATTCTATTTGGAAAAAGCACCTTTAAAAAACAAAAAAGTTGCCTTTGACGCCTTTGTTAAGGAAGCTTACGGTAAAGCATAATAATTTCATTAATTTTAGAGAAAATAAAGCGAGATGGACTACGGTAAAGAATTTAAAAAATACGCTACAAAACACCACGGAATCAATGCGATGTACTACGATAAAATCGTGAGCAGCATGACTCCATACATTATTGAAGAGCGACAGTTGAATGTTGCCCAAATGGATGTGTTTTCCCGTTTGATGATGGATCGTATTATGTTTTTGGGAACAGCTATTGATGATCAAGTGGCAAATATTATTCAGGCCCAATTGTTGTTTCTTCAAAGCACAGATTCTAAAAGGGACATTCAAATGTACATTAACTCTCCTGGGGGTAGTGTTTATGCTGGTTTAGGAATTTATGACACCATGCAGTTTATCACACCCAACGTAGCCACCATCTGTACAGGTATAGCAGCCTCTATGGGTGCTGTGCTCCTATGTGCGGGTCATGAAGGAAAGCGTTCTGCACTACCACATTCGCGCGTAATGATTCACCAGCCATTAGGAGGTGCACAGGGACAGGCTTCAGACATTGAAATTACAGCAAGAGAAATTTTAAAACTCAAAGATGAGTTGTATCAAATCATCTCGAAGCACTCAGGTCAAGATATTAAAAAAGTTACTGAAAACAGCGATCGTGACTATTGGATGAAAGCTGAAGAGGCTAAAGCCTACGGTATGGTTGACGAAGTGCTAGCAAACGCACCCGAATAAACCTAAACACCATGAGTAAACCTGACTTAAATTGTTCTTTTTGCGGTAGACCCAAACCCGAAACCCAACTATTGATTGCTGGTTTGGATGCTCATATTTGTGATCGGTGTATTGTTCAAGCACATGGAATAGTTCTCGAAGAATCGACAGGTGAGGAAGGAGATAAGGTATCTATAGATCTTAAGCCACCAAAAGAAATTAAAGCGTTTTTGGATGAGTACATTATTGGACAAGAAGCATCGAAACGTGTTCTTTCTGTAGCTGTATACAACCATTATAAACGTTTGATACAAGAAAGAAGTAGTGAGGATACGGTAGAGATTCAAAAGAGTAATGTCCTTTTGGTTGGTCCAACAGGTACCGGAAAAACCCTTTTGGCACAAACCATTTCACGTTTACTAAAGGTGCCTTTGGCTATAGTCGATGCAACTGTATTGACAGAAGCGGGTTATGTGGGAGAGGATGTAGAAAGTATTCTAACCCGACTATTGCAGGCTGCAGATTACGATGTAGAGCGCGCAGAAAGAGGGATTATTTTTATAGATGAAATTGACAAAATTGCTAGAAAAAGTGATAATCCTTCTATTACAAGAGACGTTTCTGGAGAGGGTGTTCAGCAGGCACTACTCAAGCTTTTAGAAGGAACTGTTGTTAATGTTCCTCCTAAGGGGGGTCGGAAGCATCCCGATCAAAAATTTATTGAGGTCGACACCTCTAATATCTTGTTTATTGCTGGGGGTGCGTTTGACGGTATCGAAGCCCACATCAACAAACGTCTGAACTTACAAGCAATTGGATACAAAACAACAGTTGAAAAACGGGAGCTTGACAAAGAAAATATGTTGCAGTACCTCACCCCTAAAGACGTGCGTACTTTTGGATTGATTCCTGAAATCATAGGTAGACTACCAGTATTGACTTACATGAGCCCTCTGGATGAAGCGACACTTCGCTTGATTTTGACCACACCAAAAAATGCTTTGGTAAAGCAATACATCAAGCTCTTTTCTATGGACGGTATCGAGCTGCAGTTTACCCCAGGAGCTTTGGATTATATTGTAGAGAAAGCTCTTCAATACCAGTTAGGCGCAAGAGGATTGCGATCACTTTGCGAGGCAGTTTTAAACGATGCCATGTTTGAATTGCCCAACAGTGACGTTAAGAAATTAAAGGTTACCAAGCAGTACGCAGATCAAAAGCTCTCTAAAATAGAATTACCCAAACTAAAGGTAGTTTCTTAGTAATTTAACTTTAACAACTCTTCTAGAGCTTCTCTGGAATTCGAAAGACGAGGCACTTTGTGCTGTCCACCCAATTTTCCTTTCTTGAGAAGCCATCGATAAAAAAGTCCTCTTTCTGCTTTGTGGATTTTTGGAGGAAGTAGTGTCATGTTTTTGTATCGCTTGGCCTCATAGTCTGAATTTTCTTCTTTTAATGCATTATCTAAACACTCGCAGAAATAGTCAAAATTTTCTGGCTCTTTTTCAAATTCAATAATCCACTCATGAGCTCCTTGTTTATTTTTTTTCATAAAAATAGGGCCAGCAGTATAATTAGAAATAATACTCTGAGTTTTCATGCTGGCTTTTTCAAGAGCCTTTTCAGTATTGTCGATTATGAGCTCTTCGCCAAAAACGTTGATAAAGTGTTTGGTTCTTCCTGTGACTTGGATGCGATAGGGGGCAAGAGAGGTAAAGCGTATTGTGTCGCCAATTTTATAACGCCACAAGCCTCCATTGGTAGTTATTACAAGAGCGTAATTCGTATTTAAATTTACTTCTGAGAGGGGGATGATTTTAGATTCTTCTTCACCTGTTCCCTTTAGCGGAATGAATTCATAAAAAATCCCATAATCAAGCATAAGTAAGAGTTCGTCAGAATCATTTTGATCTTGTATTGCAAAAAAGCCTTCAGAGGCATTGTAAATTTCGTAGTATTTAAAATTGTCCTTAGGAAAGAGGCTTTTGTACAACTCTTTATAGGGTTTAAAATTTACTCCACCATGAAAGTAAACTTCCGCGTCTGGCCATACCTGAATGAGGTTTTCTTTACCCGTTGTTTCTAGTACTTTTTGCAGTAAAATCAGCATCCAAGAAGGAACGCCAGCAAGACTGGTTACTTTTTCGTCAATTGATTCAGCTACTATGGCTTTCATTTTTGTTTCCCATTCTGGCAACAAGGAAGTTTTATTACTGGGTGTGCTACTGAGTTCTGCCCAAAAGGGGAGGTTTTGTATTATAATGGAGGAAAGATCTCCAAAATAACTGTTGTTTTCAGAGTACAATTCGTTACTTCCACCTAATCTCAACGATTTTCCTGTGAGGAGTTGTGATTCTTCGTTGTTGTTGAAGTACAAGGAAAGCATGTCTTTCCCAGCTTTGTAATGGCAGTTTTCTAATGCCTCTGTACTGACAGGTATAAATTTACTTTTTGCAGCGGTTGTTCCACTGGATTTGGCAAACCATTTTATGGGAGTTGGCCAAAAGATATTTTGCTGTCCTTTGCGGCACCGTTCAATGTCTTCAGCTATAGCGTCATAAGTACTTATAGGAATGCGCTCTTTAAAAAGTTCATAGCTTTTAATGGAATGAAATTCGTTCTGTATTCCCATTTCCGTATTTGAAGCTGTTTTTAACAAATCGTAAAGCAGTTCATTTTGCACCTCTATAGGGTATTTTATGAATAATTCCATTTGGTGAATTCTCTTTTTAAGAATCCAAGAAGCGATTGAGTTAAATAGGGGTATGGGCATAAAATAATTAGTATCTTATCAGCGTAAAAATAACCAATTCTTTAGGAGTAGATGTTTGAGGGGACTTTAAAAAAAATGATCACAGAACGCGCCGAGCCAATTCAGTATTTTTTGGAACTGTCAAGGGGTTTTATTCACCTTAATAATTTTTTAGATCAGCAGGTTTCTATAACGCATACTGGTTCACAGTGTCTCAATTGTCATCAAGAGCTTCCCATTTTCCGTCAGGGATTTTGTAAATCTTGTTTTTTTGAAATTCCAGCTGCTGGTGACTGGGTAATGCGCCCAGAGTTAAGCAAAGCTCATTTGGATCAAGAAGATCGCAATTTGGACTACGAAAAAAAGATGCAATTGCAGCCCCACATTATTTATCTGGCTCTCAGTAGTCATTTGAAAGTAGGTGTAACCAGAAAAAGTCAAGTCCCCACACGTTGGATAGATCAAGGGGCTCATCAGGCAATGGTCCTTTTGGAAGTGCCCAATCGCTATCTGGCAGGAATAGGAGAGGTCGCCTTAAAAGAAGTTTTTTCGGATAAAACCAACTGGAGGAAAATGGTCCAAAACGAAGCCGAACCCGTACATTGGGATGCTGTTTTTGAAAAGGCACTAGATCACTTACCTAAAGAGCTCAAACCCTATATGAAGCCTGATGAAAGACATCTAGAGAAAATGGATTTTCCAGTACTCCATTACCCCCTCAAGGCGCAAAGTTTAAATCTTACTAAAACCCCTTTTTATCAAGGAAAATTAATGGGAATTCGAGGACAATATTTACTTTTTGAAGATCAAACGGTATTCAATATTCGCTCTAACGAAGGGCAGAAAATCAAATTTCAACCTATTCTTTAAAATGTTTGTTTGATTCGGACAGCAGGCTGTTCAAAGCATTCAACTCTTTTTTAGTCAAATCTCTGTATCGTCCCACTTTTGTATCGAGCTCTATATTCATGATCCGTATTCTTTTTAACTTGACTACCCTGTAGTCGAGATGTTCACACATTCTTCTAATTTGCCGGTTCAAACCCTGAGTCAGAATGATTCGGAACTGATTTTTGTGTATTTGTTTTACAAAACATTTTTTTGTTACGGTATCTAAAATAGGGACACCACTTCCCATTTTTTCAATAAATTCATCAGTTACGGGCTTATTGACAGTCACTACATATTCTTTTTCGTGATTGTTTCGAGCGCGTAGTATTTTATTGACAATATCCCCATCGTTGGTCAAGAGAATTAAGCCTTCGCTCATTTTATCTAAACGGCCAATTGGGAAAATTCGACTGGGGTAATTGATGTAGTCGATGATGTTGTCTTTTTCTACTCGTGTGTCTGTGGTGCAAACTATTCCCACAGGTTTGTTGAAGGCAAGGTAAACAGGTTTTTCCTGAAGATCTTCAACCAGAATACCATCCACCTCAATACGGTCTTGGGGCGTTACTTTTTGACCCATAACCACTACCACATCATTGACCTTAATGCGTCCTTGTTCAATCAATTTATCTGCTGCTCTTCGTGAGCAGTGACCTATTTCACTTAAATATTTGTTGAGCCTTACGCCTTTAGTTTCTTCTTTCATGTACTAAATCTCGAGTTCATCTGTAGGTTGTAGGTCAAATGTTTTTCGAAAAACACCAACAAACAGATAAAGTAAAGGAGTGTCTAGGGCGGCAACAATTACTTTAAATAAAAAACCTGAAACGACAAGCCCCCAAAAGAGGCGCCACTCCAAAACTCCAAAAACACAAAGTAGTCCAACTACCAATACCGTATCGATAAGTTGTGAGCTAAAGGTGGAGAAATTATTTCGCAGCCAGAGTTTTTTTCCTTGGGTGAATTTTTTCCAAAAATGATAAATACGGATATCTACAAATTGCGCAAATAAATACGCAATCATAGAAGCAAGGACCGCAATGGGGGACAATGCAAATACTTGATTGAAGGTTTCGTTATTTACAGGTGAGCTTTCAATAGCAGGTACTGCATTGGCAATCAGGAGAATTCCCATTGAAAAAAAGGAAGCAAAAATACCTGTAATAACCACTTGGTTGGCTTTTTTCTTACCGTAGATTTCAGAAATTAAATCGGTAATTAAAAAGGTCAAAGGATACGGTAATATTCCAACAGACAGTTCAAAAAGAGGATTTCCTAAAATCTTCATATCAAAAGGATACCAGTAGAAGAATTTCTGAAAAATCAAGTTAGAGACCACCAGTGAGGTAATGAACAGTCCCGCTAAAAGCAGATAAATATTTTTTGCAAGTTCTTTTTTAGCAGTAGTCATCTAGTGTATTCTTAATTCATAAGGAAGTAGGGTTTGAATGTAATTTGGGATTGAATGGGGTGAATTTTCTAGTTTTAAGAAAAGCGGCTCTAGGGGTGCGGCTAAGGTTTCTAAAGGGGTATTCCCTTTTAAAACCGGAGAAATTCCTTTCAATAAATTTTCTAGGTTTTCTTCAAATTGAGGATAGGGTAAAACATTATAGGCTTCAATACCTGCTCTTTCTGCTGCATAAGCAATAGCATCTTGTAAATCTCCTAAGCGGTCTACAAGTCCTAATTCTAGCGCTTTTTTTCCGCTCCATACTCTTCCTTGGGCCAAACTTTCTACCTCTTCAGGACCTAGCGAGCGACCCACTGCTACACGTTCTTTAAATTGTCCATAAGTGTGTTCAATCCCCTTTTGAATTTGACTTTCAAAGGCCTTGCTCATCTTTTGAAAGGGGCTGTATCCAAGGGCATTGGGATGTGTTTCTACAGATCGGGCATGGATTCCAATAGATTCTATAAAATCTTTTCCATTGGGTAAAGTAGCAAAAACTCCAATAGAGCCTGTAATACTCATGGGGTCAGCAAAGAGGTACTCTGCACCTGTAGCGATATAATATCCTCCAGAGGCAGCTACATCTCCCATAGAAACGATAAGTGGTTTTGTTTTTTTAACGTTTTCTAGTGTTCTCCAAAGGAGTTCTGATGTCAAAGAACTACCTCCTGGTGAATTGACCCGAAGTACAATCGCTTTTATCCAGTCGTCTTTCGCAAGTTTTTCCAAGGTTTCTATAAAAACTCCTTGAGCAATTACAGTCTCTGTTCCTTCTCCATATAAAATAGGTCCGTTGGCAAAAACTACTGCAATTCGATCTTTGATACCACTGTCATAGGAGGGAGAACTTGAATTCATCCTACTGACGGTTATTTTGTCAAACGAGTCCTCTTCGGATATCTCTAATCGATCCTTAATCAATTGGTCCACCTCGTCTTCATAAAGCAACCCATCTATAAGAGATGTGTTTACAGCATCCTGAGGAATCGCAATAGCATTTGATGTAGCTAAAGCGTCTAAAGTTTCTGGAGTTAAATTTCTTTCGTCGGCAATTTCATCCCGTAGGGTTACCCAAAGGTCGTTAAGCAAGGTGCTGATTTGAGTTTTATTGTCTTCACTCATTTCATTTTGTAGGAAAGGTTCTACAGCACTTTTGTATTTTCCGTGTCGAACGACTTCCATTTTAAGACCGTATTTTTCTTGAAAATCTTTGTAATACAGAACCTCAGATGCCAGTCCTTTAAATTCAAATACACCTGCAGGATTCAAAAAAACAGAATCTGCTACTGAAGCGAGGAAATACCCTTTTTGGGTAAATACATCACCATAGGCATAGATGAATTTCCCTTTGCTTTTAAATTTTTTAAGAGCATTTCTAATACTGTGCGTCTGTGTCCAACCTGCTGAAACAAAATCAGATCGCAATCGAATCCCTGCTATTGATGGATGCTCAGCAGCTTGTTGAATGGCTTTAATCAGTTGAGGTAGACCAATTACTTGTTCTTCTAATCCCAGTATTTTTTGAATTTCATCAAAGGCAGGGGCACGTTCTACGACTGGGAGGTTTAGGTTCAGATCTAAAACACTTGTTGAGTTGATTGAGGAACCCATTTCTGAACTGTTTAAAACGCTAGCCACAGCCGAGATAATCAGAAAAATCATGACAAAAAATAAGCCAATTGCTGTGAGTGTACCTAAAACGGAGGCAAAGAAACTTCGAAGAAAATTCATGTAACAAGTATTGGTAATACAAATATAGGGTTTTGTAGTTTTGTGAACAGAACAACTAGGTTTTGCAAGATCAAATTATCCTTTCCTTAGGAAGTAACCTCGGAGACCGTATATTAACCTTTCACAAGGCATTAGCATTGATGGAGGAACATTATATTCGCCTGTGTTCTTGTTCTAAAGTTTATGAAACCCCCGCTTGGGGTTTTGAAAGTACTCCTTTTTACAACGCTTGTGTAGTGGTAGAGACGGATTTAAAAGCTGAAGAACTATTGGAGTTGCTCTTGGGTATAGAACGTAAACTGGGAAGACAACGTACTGCAGAAACGGGTTATGAGGCTCGAACGCTAGACCTTGATTTACTCTTTTACAAAAACGAAATTCACTACACAGAGCACCTTAAAGTACCCCACCCCAAGCTTCACCAACGCAATTTTGTTTTGGCACCACTAGTGGATGTTGCTCCCGATTTTGTCCACCCTGTTCTTTTACAGTCCGTCAGAGATTTGTTTTTAAACACAAAGGACAAGGCTACTTTTACTGCTTTGGATTTTGATTTGAGCTTGCCCCCTTTATTTGACACCTTGTCCTACTTGGCTATAGAAGGAAATATAGGAGCGGGAAAAACCACTTTAGCACAACAAATTGCTGAGTGTTATCCTGTGACATTGTTTTGCGAATCTTTTGTCGAAAACCCTTTTCTGGAAGCCTTTTACAAAGACCCTAAAACCCATGCTCTTGCAGTAGAGACTTACTTTTTGCAAGATCGAATTAAAAAAGAGCTACAGTTTTGGGGAAAAGCTCCTAAAAAGGTTGTCTCAGACTTTTCATTGTATAAATCGTTAATTTTTGCTGAAGAAAACCTCAGCAAAGAAGAATTTAAAAAGTTTAAAACAGTTTTTGACATAGAGACTGCTGGCAAAAAAATACCTGATGTTATTTTATTTCTCAAAGCAAGTAGTTCTCAGCTTCAGGCTCAGATTAAAAAAAGAGGGCGTGCATTTGAAAAAGAGATTTCTGTAGAGTACCTCCAAAAAATAGCCACCAGTTATACTAACTATTTTGCAAATAAAGATACTTTTTTATTTCTTGAATATTCTGTAGAGGGAGTAGATTTTAAAACAGATGAAAGAGCTTTTAAAAAAATTCTTAGAGCTGTTTTTAGGACGACATTTTTGTAAAAAAATCCCAGACTATAACCCCCGTTGCCACACTTATATTAAGTGAATGTTTGGTTCCAAATTGCGGAATTTCAAGAGCCTTTCCACAGGTATCAACTACTTCTTGACCAACTCCGTGAACTTCATTTCCTAGAACAAAAGCATAGGAGGTGTGTGGATCGGGCTTGAATTGATCCAAAGAAAGCGCCCCTTCAGTTTGTTCAACAGCCCATACGGAGGTGCCCTGGGCTAGTAATTTCTTTACCACCTCTAGTGTAGATTCGCAGTACTCCCAGAGAACATGGGCGGTTGCGCCTAGCGCGTTTGGGTGTATGGCTTTATGCGGAGGGCAGGCCGTGATG
>VMCW01000037.1 GCA_008081175.1 Flavobacteriaceae bacterium | reverse complement strand
AATTTCCCCTGTCGCGAGTTTTTGGAGAGAATCTGTCAAAGCTTCTACAGAACCATCTACATCTCCTTTAAGGATAATATTAAGCTCTTTAAATTCTCCTAATGCAATTCGTCTTCCAATTTCATCCAGTGTAATGTGTCGTTGGGTACGGACGCTTTGTTCACGCACCAGTTGAGTTCTTTTGGCAGCGATTTGTTTGGCTTCTCTTTCGTCTTCCAAGACGACAAAGGAGTCTCCCGCTTGAGGCGCGCCATCTAACCCCAAAATAGAAACAGGTGTAGCAGGTGGGGCCTCATTTAGGGCCATACCACGTTCGTTAAAAATAGCCTTAACTTTCCCGCTTTGTTTTCCAGCGAGGATGTAATCCCCCATTTTCAGAGTTCCATTTTGAACCAAAATGGTAGACACATACCCTCTTCCTTTATCGAGGAAAGCTTCAACTACAGTTCCTTTTGCATTTCTATTTGGATTTGCTTTCAATTCCAAAAGCTCAGCCTCCAAAAGTACTTTTTCTAAAAGTGCTTTTACTCCAGTACCCTGCAAGGCAGAAATATCTTGAGATTGTACTTTACCTCCCCAATCTTCTACCATCAGATTCATTCCAGCTAGGGCTTCCTTGATTTTTTCGGGGTTAGCTGTAGGCTTATCAATTTTATTTATCGCAAATACAATGGGTACACCTGCTGCTTGAGCGTGGCTTATAGCCTCTTTAGTTTGAGGCATAATGTCGTCATCTGCAGCAACTACAATTATTGCTAAATCGGTGACTTGAGCCCCTCGAGCACGCATAGCTGTAAAAGCCTCGTGACCCGGTGTGTCTAAAAATGTAATTTTTTCACCGTTTTCCAAAGTTACCCCATAGGCACCTATGTGCTGTGTGATCCCACCCGATTCGCCTGCAATTACATTTTCTTTTCGAATGTAGTCCAAAAGAGAAGTTTTCCCATGATCAACATGACCCATAACAGTAACGATGGGAGCTCTTGGTGATAAGTCTTCTTCGCGGTCTACTTCTTCTTCGATATTTTCTTCAAGTTCTGTTTTTTCAAAACTTACCTCAAAACCAAATTCTTCTGCAACAATACTCAAGGTCTCTGCATCAAGTCTTTGGTTCATGGTCACCATGATACCTAAAGTCATACAAGTTGAGATGATCTCTGTAGAGCTAACATTCATCATTGTAGCTACTTCACCCACCGTAATGAATTCAGTCACTTTTAGAACCTTACTCTCTGCCTCCATTTGAGCCAATTCATCTTCCGATTTTTGTCGGTGTTGAGATCGCTTATCTCTACGGTATTTGGCTCCTTTAGATTTTGAGGATTTTCCTTGAAGTTTTTCAAGGGTTTCGCGAATTTGCTTTTGCACTTCTTCTTCAGAAGGCTCTTCTTTTTGAGTAACAGCAGGGCGGTTTCCTTTTTTTCTGTTTTGATTTTGAGGAGCAGAAGGGCGTACATCTTTACTGATTCGCTTTCGTTTTCTCTTTCTTGCGTCCTCTACTGTTTTCTCTTTTTTGTTTACCTCATCTAAATTGATGGTCTGACCTGTTTTTTTAGGTCCTGATAGTTTTTGATATTGAGTTTTAAGCGTTTCATTTTCAGTTTGAGATTGTTCCTCAGCAGGAGACACAGCAGGTTCTTCTTTTGCTTGAACAGGAGTTTCTGTTGCAGGAGTATCTTGCTGAGCCTCTTCTTTTTCAACGGGGGCCTTTTCAGGAACTTCTTTTACCTTTTGAACAGGTTTTTGAAGCGCTTCTAGATCGATTTTACCCAAGGCTTTGGGCTTTTCTATAGCTACGCGATTGGTTTTGATTTCTTCGCGCTTTGCAATTTGATCCAGACGCTCTTGTTCTTTTTTCTCTTGGATAATTCTAAGAGACTCTTTCTCTTTTCTTTTTTCCTCACCTACCTCATGAGAGGCGACTTTTTTGGATTTGTCTGTTTCAAACTCGTCCAGAAGTATTGTATACACCTCAGAGGTGATTTTTGTAGTTGGACGAGCGTCAATTTCAACACCCTTTTGATTTAAAAATTCGACAGCACGGTCTAAGGAAATATTTAATTCCCCAAGTACTTTATTGAGTCGAATGCTGGGTTGGTCTGCCATATACTATAATCTAAAAGCAAAAATACTAATTAATTTTTGCAGTCTATTCTTCAAATTCTTCTTTAAGGATTCGTAATACATCCTCTACGGTTTCTTCCTCCAAATCGGTACGTTTTATCAAATCAGATTTTTCTAACTCCAAAACACTTTTGGCTGTATCTAAACCTACTTTTTTGAATTCATCAATTACCCATTCTTCTATTTCATCGCTAAACTCTTTGAGTTCAATATCCTCTTCTACACCTTCACGGAAAACATCTATTTCGTAACCAGTCAATTTACCTGCCAAACGAATGTTTGAACCTCCTTTTCCGATGGCCTTAGAAACTTCCTCAGGGTTTAAAAATACTTCTACGCGTTTGTTTTCTTCATCTATTTTTAATGAATTAACCTTTGCAGGACTCAATGCTCTGGAAATAAATAGCTGAAGGTTGTTGGTGTAGTTGACAACATCAATATTTTCATTCCCCAATTCACGAACAATACCGTGAATCCGCGATCCTTTCATTCCCACACAAGCCCCTACGGGATCTATTCTATCGTCATAAGAATCAACCGCGACTTTTGCCTTTTCTCCAGGAATACGAACAGCTTTTTTGATTGTAATCAATCCATCAAATACCTCAGGAATTTCTTGTTCAAATAACTTGACAAGGAAAATGGGTGAGGTTCTAGAAAGCAATATTCGGGGTTTGTTTCCTCTCAACTCTACACTTTCAATTATACCACGTACATTGTCTCCTTTTCGGAAAAAATCACTTGGGATTTGCCTGTCTTTAGGAAGGATGATTTCGTTACCATCGTCATCGAGCAGGATGATTTCACGGTTGCGAATATGATGCACTTCTGCAGTAAAAAGATCACCCTCTCGATCCTTAAATTGTTTAAATATGTTAGTGCTGTCGTGTTCAAAGATTTTAGCAACCAAATTTTGTCTCAAATACTGAATAGATCTTCTTCCCAGATCGATGAGTTTTACTTCCTCAGAAACATCTTCCCCTACCTCAAAGTCAGGTTCAATTTTTCTCGCTTCGCTTAGGGTAATTTCTTGATTGGGATCTTCAACTTTACCATCCTCTACCACCACTCGGTTTCTCCAAATTTCAAGGTCTCCTTTGTCTGGATTGATGATGATGTCAAAGTTTTCGTCTGAACCAAATTTTCGCTTTAGGGTATTTTTAAAAACATCCTCTAAAATAACCATCAAGGTTACACGATCAATGAGCTTTTCGTCTTTAAACTCTGAAAAGGACTCGATTAAGGCAAAATTTTCCATGTTCTACTTCTTATCTTTATTATATAATCACTTTTGCGTTAGCAATATGTTCGTAGGAAAGGGTTTCTTTTTTTTCAACTGTTATTTTCCCTTTTCCAACAGGCTTAGGCTCTCTTTGTTTCCACGTCACAGTAAAAACCTTTTGATCTGCAGCGATTAGAGTTCCTTGAATAGGTGGATTTCCTAATACTTCAACTTTTAATTTTCTTCCAATATTTTTAATGAATTGACGTGCGTTTTGTAGCGGGGTTCCTACGCCTACAGATGCAACCTCCAAAGAAAAGTCTTCTTCTTCACGATCCAACTGATGTTCTACTGCCCTACTGACATTTATGCAATCTTGAAGTGAAACTCCGTGGTCTCCATCCAAAACTACTCGTATGCTATTGTCTGAACCTACTTTAAAATCAATTAAAAAAAGTTCAGGGTAGTTCTCCAGCGCTACCTCCAATAATTGCCTAACTTTTGATGTCAAATCCATATAAAAAAAAAGGGGACTAAATGTCTCCTCCTGTTTTTAACTCAGAAATATGTGCAAATATAGATAAAAATAACTTTATACTAAATTTTGTTTAACTTAGTTAGAATTTAAACTTGTAATCGATAAAACCAATCTCTTTTCTAGCTTATGATCAATACTATTTTTTAACAAATACTCCAATTTTTACCCAAAAATCAAATTATTGGAAATATGCTTGACAAGGAAGGTGTTTAGCTCTTTGTATCAAGTGTTTTGAATAAAAATTTGACTGTAGAAACCATTTTGTTTAACAACGAATTTCGCTCTCTACTAGTGTTACCTAAAATTAAGTAAACCGCAATTGGTAAGATTACTTTAGAACGTAAACTAAAACAGCTTTATGAAAAAAACGCTCGTACTCTTAGGTGTTATTGTTCTTGTAGGGTTAGGAACTTGGCTTGTCAACCAGCCTAAGATGCCTGAATACAATCCAGAACGCAACTATCTCGACATGGAAGAGACTATACTAGAAGCTTTTATTCTCGCCAAAGACAGTGCTATCATTCAATTGCCCGAAGGTCACTTTTTGTTTTCTCAAGAACTGAGTATCAACGGAAAAAAAAATCTTACCATCAAAGGAATGGGAATGGACAAAACCGTACTCTCTTTTAAGGGGCAAACAAAAGGAGCACAAGGTATTTTGATATCAAACAGCAAGAACATTACCGTTGCAGATCTTACTATAGAGGATGCTGCAGGTGATAACCTTAAAATAACAGATTGCGATACGGTATTGCTCCAAAATGTTCGTACGGCTTGGACAGGAAGGGCTTCCACTGAAAATGGTGCCTATGGAATCTACCCCGTTCTTAGCAAGAATTTAGTCATAGAAAATTGCGAAGCAATAGGAGCATCAGATGCAGGCATTTATGTAGGACAGTCCGAAGAGGTAATCATCAGAAACAACAAAGCCTTTTATAATGTAGCTGGAATAGAGAGTGAAAACAGCACACACGTAGAAATTTACAATAACGAAGTCTTCGAAAATACGAGTGGACTTTTGATTTTCAATCTGCCAAATTTAACACGTTACGGCAATCATGTAACTGCACACCACAACACCATTTACAACAACAATATTGAAAATTTTGGAGTAAAAGGATCTATTGTTAGCGCTGTTCCTAAAGGAACAGGTGTTGTTATCATGGCCACACAGCACGTTTCTTTTTACAGCAATACGGTGAAAGATCACAAAACATCAAATCTTTCCGTAGTCAGTTATGAAATCTTTGCTGCAGATAAAGACATGCAAACGGACGTGCTAGCTACCCAAGACCGCGATCAAGGAATTCGATCCGTAGAAACAAACTACAAACAAGACCAATTCTATAACCCCTATCCTGGACAAGTGAGTATCTCAGAAAATGTTTTTGAAAACAGCTTTCGTTTTCCAACACTCAGTAATGAATACGGTATTTTAATGCTGTTAAAAAACAAAGCAATCATTCCCGATGTGGTTTACGATGGTATTTTACCCTCTGGAGCAAACCTTCAGGACGAAGAACATAAAATTTGCATCTCGAATAACAGTACTTTAAATTTTGTTTATATGGATGCTGCCCGGGACTTTAAAGATTTTTCAAATGATTTAAGTATCTTTAATTGTACGTTGGAATGATAATGTAGAACTGATGTTTGAATCAACTGGTAAATTAAAAAAATTCTTTTATTTAAGTTTTGTTATTATTCTTTGGGTAGGTTGCCAAAACCAACCTGAGAAAACAGTACCTATAGCTAAAAAAGTTTCTGGTTATTCTCTGCTCAAACAGGCTAAATCAAATGAAAAACAATGGCTGTCGGATTATGATTTTTTTGAATATCCTCTTGCTGAACTTAGTCCCAAGGCGCGCATATTTCCTTATGACCTGAACAGTGCATTATTTTCTGACTACGCTTTTAAAAAAAGATTTATATACCTTCCAGAAGGAACTAAAATGGAATATAAAAAGGAAGGTGCACTCCATTTTAAACCTGGCAGTATAATCATCAAGAATTTCTATTATCCAAAGGATTTTAATACACCCGAAGATTCTATCCGTCTGATCGAAACCCGACTTTTAATTCGTGAAACAACTGGATGGAAACCTTTAAATTACGTTTGGTCAGAAGATCAAAAAGATGCAAAACTCAACTATGTAGGAGGAGAAGTAGCCGTTCAATGGATTGATAAGAATCAAAAAGCTAAAACGATTCCCTATGGAATTCCCAATCTGAACGAATGTAAGAACTGCCATTTTAAAAACGATCAAATCACACCTATAGGTCCTACAATTGCACAACTCAACAAAAAATACTCTGCTGTAAGAAGCACGCAAAATCAGTTGGAACGATTTCAGGAATTAGGACTGGTTGATTTACCGATTTCTCATTCCTCTCTTCCTAAACTACCCGTTTGGGAGGATCCTAAGACGGGAAATGTATTTGAACGTGCTAAAGCCTATCTGCATGCCAACTGTGCTCATTGCCACAACGTAGAAGGCAGTGCAAAAAATTCTGGTCTTTACCTTACCTATTTAGAACAAGACGATAGAAAAAGGGGGATATTTAAACCTCCTATTGCAGCGGGAAAAGGCTCGGGAGATTTTGAATACGATATTGTACCAGGACACCCAGAAGAGTCTATCCTAATTTATCGAATGAAAAATAATGATCCCGCCATTCGGATGCCAGAAATTGGTCGGGTGAGTGAACATTCTGAAGGAGTTGCTCTGCTGGAAGAATACATCAAATTGCTTGCGTCAAACTGATTTTTGATTTTGATTTTTTGATTCCTCCCCTTTTAAACTATCTTTGAGTGCTTGCTAAAAAAGGAAAATCACATGTCAAAAAACACACTTCTTACTGGTTTTTTATTTAAAAAATACCTTAAGAAAAAACAAACTCCTTTTGAGCGACTCTTTGAAATATTTAAAGAACTTATCACACATACCTCAGGTGATTTTGACGAGGCTATAGATTGGCTAAGAGAACTCGACAAAGAATACCAACTCACAGATGAGAACTATACCATTGATGACTTTATTGAAGACCTCCTTCAAAAATCGTTTATTCAACCCAAAAAAGGTGGTAAAGGTAAAGGAGAAGGAATGTCCCTGACACCAAAAACTGAAAAGCTCCTTAGAGAACATGCCCTAAAACAAATTTTTGGCAAACTAAGAAAATCAGGATCAGGGAATCATAAAACCAAAAAAATGGGGCAAGGAGAGGACCACACAGGGGAATTCAAAGCCTACCAATTTGGAGATGCACTGGAAAAAATTGACATGACCCAAAGCATAAAAAATGCTCAAATCAGAACCCTAGGAGATGACTTTTCCCTTCAACACGAAGACCTTGTAGTTGAAGACAGTTTTTTCAAAACACAAATGAGTACTGTGCTGATGATTGATATTAGTCACAGTATGATACTCTATGGTGAAGACCGTATTACACCTGCAAAAAAGGTAGCTATGGCCTTAGCAGAAATGATCACTACCCGCTATCCTAAGGACACTCTAGACATCATCGTTTTTGGAAATGATGCTTGGCCCATAGCGCTTAAAGAAGTACCCTATTTAGAAGTAGGTCCCTTTCACACCAATACAGTAGCAGGATTGGAATTGGCCTTGGATATTTTGAGACGTAAAAAAAACAGCAACAAACAAATCTTTATGATTACAGATGGTAAGCCCAGCTGTTTAAAATTACCCGACGGAACCTATTATAAAAACAGTGTTGGACTAGATGAAACCATAGTAGAAAAGTGCTACAATATGGCCCGCCAGGCACATAAATTGCACATCCCAATTACCACCTTTATGATTGCTCAAGACCCTTATCTAAAGCAATTTATACGAACCTTTACTGAAGCAAATAGAGGTAAGGCCTTTTTTACTGGGCTCAAAGGACTGGGAGAAATGATCTTTGAAGACTACGAAAAAAACAGAAAAAAACGCATTGAATAAAGAAAACTAGACTTTATGAGTAAACCAAAAATAGCGACCCTTGGCGCTCTAAAAAAAACAGCTTATCAACCCCAATCGATTCAAGAAGAATTGGCCGAAAACCTAAGAGAACGTCTAAGAAAAGGTGAACCAACTTTTGAAGGGTTAATCGGTTATGAAAATACGGTTATTCCAGATGTAGAAAGAGCCCTTCTGTCTGGACACAACATCAATTTACTCGGTTTACGCGGTCAAGCCAAAACTCGATTAGCTAGACAAATGACCCAATTGTTGGACGAGTGGATTCCTGTAGTCCAAGGTTCTGAAATCAACGACGACCCACTAGCACCCATCAGTCGTGAAGCCAAAGAGTTGATAGCCGCAAAAGGAGATCAAACCCCCATTGATTGGATGCACAGAGACGAACGGTTTTTTGAAAAACTCGCCACACCAGATGTAACCGTTGCAGACTTAATAGGGGATGTAGATCCTATTAAAGCTGCCAATTTAAAACTGTCTTATGCAGACGAAAGAGCCATACACTTTGGGATGATTCCCAGAGCGCACCGCTGTATTTTTGTTTTGAATGAATTACCCGATTTACAAGCACGTATTCAAGTAGCACTTTTCTCTATTTTACAAGAAAAAGAAATTCAAATACGTGGATTTAAACTGCGTCTACCCATAGAAACACAAATCATTTTCACTGCAAATCCTGAAGACTACACCAACAGGGGAAGCATAGTTACTCCTTTGAAAGATCGCATCGGTTCGCAAATTCTAACTCACTATCCTCACACTCTTGATATTGCAAAAGCAATCACCGAACAAGAAGTTAAATTTAAAGAAGGAATCGAAGAAAAAATTCACATCCCAGAATTGGCAAGAGAACTGTTAGAACAAATTGGTTTTGAAGCACGGAAAAGCGAGTATATCGATTCCAAAAGTGGTGTGAGCGCTAGAATGAGTATTACAGCTTTTGAAAACCTAATCAGTACTGCAGAACGAAGAATTTTAATCAACGGTGAGGAAAAGACTTCTATACGCATGTCTGACTTTCTTGGTATTATTCCTGCAATTAACGGAAAGGTTGAATTAGTATATGAAGGAGAACAGGAGGGTGCTGAACAAATTTCATATCACCTTATTTCTCAGGCTTGTAAAACTCTTTTTCCTCAGTTTTTTCCAGAACTTAAAAAACTGGAAAAACAAGACGATAAAGGACCTTATGACACACTTTTGGGGTGGTTTTTTAGTGATAATGAGCTTTTCTTAGAGGATACACTAGACGACCGTTTGTATCGTGAAACTCTAGAAAATCTTCCTGACTTAAAAAACATCGTCTCTACCCACCTTCCTGATTGTGCTAAGGAAGATCTTCACTTTATGATGGAGTTTGTGCTCTGGGGATTGGAAGCCAATCAAAGACTCAACAAATACAGAACCCTAGAAGGATTTCAATTTAAAGATGCTTTGGGAAGTTACATCAGTGGGTTGTGATCAAAAAGATCCCGTATCTCAAAGAGCAAGATTAGTAATTTAAAAGAATAGTCCCGAACTTTGCACATTGAAAAAGATTCTATGATTAAGACAGACATAATCATTATTGGAGCAGGACCAGTTGGTCTATTTACTGTTTTCGAAGCTGGGTTAATGAAATTAAAATGTCACTTAATCGATGCTATTCCTCAAGCAGGAGGGCAGCTTTCTGAAATCTATCCCAAAAAACCGATATACGATATCCCTGGTTACCCCAGTATATTAGCAGGTGAGCTTGTAGAAAAACTCTTGGAGCAGTCTGCTCCATTTAAACCTGGTTTTACTTTAGGAGAACGCGCAGAAACCATTTCAAAACAAAAGGACGGCAGTTTTGTTGTAATGACAAGTAAGGGAACAAAACACCAAGCACCTGTGGTTATTATTGCTGGAGGACTGGGCAGTTTTGAACCTCGTAAGCCTCAAATTGAAACCTTATCTAAATTTGAAAACAAAGGAATAGCATACATCGTCAAAGACCCCGAGACCTATCTAGGTAAAAAAC
>VMCW01000152.1 GCA_008081175.1 Flavobacteriaceae bacterium | reverse complement strand
TTTGAAAAATTCTCATACGTTTCACGAGATGGCAATTTTTCATAATCCTTGAGCGTTTCTCGGACACGATCAGGATCGATACTCATCCGTGAAGACACATCTTGGAAAAAAGACAATTTTTCATCATCATTAAGGTTCGAATATTTAGCGAGGACTTTATTAGCTATAATTAATGCAGAAGTTTCACTCGTCGTGGTAATAAGAGCGTCACAAAGTTCGGTTATTGATCTTTCATCGTGATCAAACTCTGTATTTGATCTGCGTTCGTTTCGTTCAAAAATCGTCCGAAGTAAATCAGCAAGTATAGTCACGTCATTATCCAATCTTGAAGCGCTCTTCGAAGTAAGCATTAATAATGCTTTGTTGTCGACAAGCTAATATTACTATTAGTGAGACTTATTCTAATAATAACAATTTCTAAAATCGTTAAAAACCGGTTACCTGTTCTTGTGTTTGTGCACTAGGATTTTGAGTTTGAACAGACGGTTTGCAATTTATTGAAAGCACACCGTAATCAGTGGAAAAGATAGAAATCATTAAGAATTTTTGATTTTGGGCGCAAAGAAACACTATTGATAGAGCAATTGATTCGCTTTGCGATTAGTTGTTTTATTTAAGTAAGCTGATGATAATCGTTACAATAAAATAGCATTAAAAAACCGAAACGAGACACACAAAAGAAACGAACCAAATAGCATTTCCAACGAGCGCTTTGAAAGCTTATGTGCCAATTTTACGCCAAATTTGGTTGTAACTAGTGAGGTAGGTATAAAGATTATAAAAGTTAGTATTGACACAAAACCTAAATTTCCGGGCGGTAGGCCATCAACCCAAAGGCCAGCTACTATATAACCCACTGTCCCTGGGACTGAAATAATAGCACCCACCGCTGCCGAAGTTGAAACAGCTCTGTGGATGGAAACATTGTATAAACTTAAATATATTGTCGACAGTGCACCGCCTCCAATGCCCATAATGGCTGACAGGAGACCAATAAAGAAGCCAAAAACACTCATGATTGAGCGACTAGGGAGTTGTTCTGCGATAGCTTTTCTGCCGATGCCTGTCAGCAATCTGAAAGCAATTAATGCGGATACTGCTGCAAAAACAGTTTGAAATAATTTTGGCGCCGCAAAACTAGCTATCACTGCACCAAATGCGACACCTGAAAAAATTGGGAAAGCCCAAACCTTCAAGATGTAGGGTTCTAGGGTGCCTTTACGTTTGTGTCCGAGTGCCGATGAAATTGAAATAGGAATAATCACTGCAAGAGAGGTTCCAACAGCGATCGGCATTGCCAGATCTGAAGAGTAACCGAGCCTAAGAAACACTTCATAAAAGGCAGGTACCGAAATTGCACCACCACCGACACCGAACAATCCAGCTAGAAAACCAACTGACGCCCCGGCGAGCAACAGAACAAAAATTAAAAAACTGTATTCGCTGAACAGTGTCACTAAGTCATTCATCTGTAAAATACTCGCGAGTCATTGGGATATCAAATTTTTATAAAGTGTGTTAATGTCTACCTAATTCACAAACAGTGAACGTTAACACAGAGAGCCTTCGCTGCAAGAATATATTTGGCATATTAGAGTTGGAGACCAAATTGAACAACATGTTTAGTTTACTTTGATAGTTAATAAAAAAATTTATAACGTCGATCTTTAAAGTTGCTGCTTATGCTTATTTTTGACATGGTGATTGAGCGTAGTGACGCTTAGTATTCAACAAAAATGCACCGAATTATGGGAGAAGTGAAATGACAACACTTTGCTATGCCAAAAAAACTTGCTCTATTGGAATTCACGTTTTGATGGAAGAGATAGGCAAACCATACGAATTAAAATTAGTTGACTTTTCCAAGGGTGAGCAGAAATCGCCAGAGTACAAAGCATTGAATCCGAAAGGCAAGGTGGCAGCGCTGGTTAGAGACGATGGAAGTGTTATAACTGAGTTTGCCGCAATTGCGATGTGGTTAGCGTTGTCGAACCCTGGTAAATCTCTTTTGCCGCAAGATACAGAGGGTATGATCCGTACTATTGAAACTTTAGATTTTATCGTTGGTACTGTGCATATGTTATCTTGGCGTATGTGGAGACGGCCAGATGCATACCTTTCTGACTCGAACGCTTACGCAGATTTGCAACTGCGCGGAAAAAAAGCAATGTTGAATGCCTTTGAATTAGTTGATGAGCAGTTGGAGAACAGAACTTATTTAATGGGTGACTTTTCCATCGCTGATGCAGCATTATACTACACCGAGTTCTGGGCTGTGGATATTGCTGGTTGGGATCTACCTGCTAATGTCAAGAAGCATTACGAAGAAATGAAAAAAAGACCTTCAGTAATTGCATCGCGAAGTCTTGAGGGCGTGTAATCAAGAACTATTGAACATACTTTGAAAGAGAATTATCAAGGATTGCTTTTGTAAGTCGTATCCTACATCGCATTACGTGGTTTACGAGCTTTTTTTATGGGAGTAAAGTTAGTTAGAATATCAATTGTAAAAGTGGCCTTTCTGCCGAAGTTGCAAGTATGAAAGGCGTTAAACTTGCAAACTCGAGTGACGCTAGTACTGTTATCCACCTTTCCAAATCCGACTAGGATTGAAGCTAATTTAGCAATTATTCAAAATTTAAGTAGAAATTTCGTCAATTTCATTCCCTACTAATGGAACTTTGTTTGTCAGGAGAATTATTTGCGATTTTATTTTGAACTTGAATTATGGTTGGGATCATAAGTGACAAATGCGACAATTTTGTGAGCAGCGGGTGCTACAATTAGAATTGTAGGGAATGCCACAAGCCAACTTTTGAGCCAACTCAAAGGCCAAATATATGCGAACTCAAGTGGATCATAAACTGTGGTCTGTGAACTAACGATTGAAACAAACGAAACTACGCCGCTCATTACAATCGAGACTAGTATTCCAAACACAATTGTTGAATATTTTCTGTTGATCATTTCTAGTGCCGTCTGCTTCTTACTTATGTTTTGCAGTGTATTTTAATGTAGCGTTCGCACTACTTCCGGGCTAATCCTTCGTGACTTTCAATGTATAGTTTGTGTTTGTTAAGAACTCCACAGTTGTAAAGATTAATGTAGTATCGCCAATGTTTTCGATGGAGTGCAACATGTAGTTGGGCCCTTCGAAATTATAATGTTGGGTATCACCGATGGTGTATTCTACATCAGTCACTTTCCCTGATGAGTCGTAATTACGTGCAAATCCATTGCTATGCACCGTCCAAAAGTAAGGGTGAACATGCCTATGAAATGGCATTCGATCATTTGGTTTCAAAACAAGATGCCAAATCCTCAGACTTTCTGTTTCGGAAACCAGTTGTGTTCCCACACAGCCGTTGAATTCGTTTCTTAGCATCTCTTGATTTAATAGGGGTGATAAGCCAACGGGCGTTGTAGAAGGTGTTGATGTGCTGCTCATTCGCAAATCTCCAAAAATTTCCAGGGTCAAATTATCGTAGCGCAAAATTAACTAAAAAATTTTCGAAAGCCATTGAAAATTCAACCTACCGCAATCTATCAATGTAGAGTGCCATGTAAATGCAAACGTTTAGAGGTACACTTATCGACCTAGTCAAGGCAGCGTGATATGATTGAACTTTATACTTGGGGTACCCCAAACGGGCGAAAAATATCCATTTTGTTGGAAGAGTTAAATGTAAATTATACAGTAAAGCCCATCAATATTTCAGGAAATGAGCAATTTTCGGAGGAGTTCTTAGCTATTTCGCCGAATAATAGAATTCCGGCAATTGTCGATCATGAAACAAATATTCATCTAATGGAAAGTGGAGCGATCCTTCTTTATTTATCTCAGAAATACGACAAATTCTGCATAAAAGGAGATGGGTATTGGGATATGCTACAATGGTTAATGTGGCAAATGGGAGGACTTGGCCCTATGCTGGGCCAGGTTCATCACTTTGTGAAATATAACCAAGGGAAGTCTCGCTACAGTGAAGAACGTTACACCTCTGAGGCTCGTCGACTGTATAAAGTTTTAGAAACTAGGTTAACTAACAGAGACTTTATTGCTGGCGAGGGGGTGGGACAATATTCAATTGCTGACATTTCCTGTTGGCCATGGATATCACGATTTGAGTGGCAAGAACTAGATCTGCACCAGTATCCGAACGTGAGAGATTGGTATAATCGGATCGCTGATCGTCCTGCTGTGCAAAAAGGTTACCACATTCCGCATTTTGTTAACGAAGTTCCAATTTCATGAGAAAAATTATAAGACCACAGGTGGAGCGTTTCCAGTTTGGTCGTTTTGAAATAACCACCTTTATGGACGGGGCTCATATTAGGAATGAGATCAACCCTCCATTTGTTATGGACAAAACTCCAGAAGAAATCGTACGTATTGCTGCCGCTAACAATATTTTCGATTATCAGTTTGAAAATACATACTCACCGACACTCTTGAACCTTGACGGAAAGCTTGTGCTAATCGATACGGGCTTTGGTCAACTGCTTAATGATGGAACGGCTGGATATCTACTACAATTATTGATTGAGTCTGGCTATCGAGCTGAAGATATTGATTATGTGGTATTCACGCACTGTCATCCAGACCACATAGGCGGCTTTATTACAGATGGGAGTTTAACTTTCCCTAATGCAAAGTACTGCATCGGCAGAGTAGAATTCGACGCGTGGCTTAGTGGAAACCTAATACCTCCGAATCGCAAACAAAACCGCGAATTGTTTATTAAATTAATAAAGCCCTACGCAGAGAAATTTGTATTTTTAGAGGATGGGCAGCAGCTAATATCAGGCTTATATGCTGAAGCTGCGTATGGCCACTCTCTCGGGCATATGATGTATCGTCTTGTCGAGGGAGATAAGCAAATATTGATTTGGGGAGATGTCGCAAATCATTATGTTTTTTCGGTACAGCACCCAGAGAGTCCTGTGGCGTTTGATGATGACCCAGAGCAAGCAATTGCGACAAGAAAACGGGTCTTAGACATGGTAACCACAGATAAATTAATGGTAATCGGACATCATATGCCGTTTCCTTCAATCGGATATATTGAACGGATTAATGATACGTTTCGATGGGTACCTGCTTTCTATCAAAAGTGGCTATAACCACGATTTTTGCTCATGAAGTGGATTGATATTAGCATGGAAAGTGTTTCAGTTATATTTCTATCAGTTTCTTTATTTGCGGTGTTTTTTGTTGCGTTAGCCAAGGCTGGCTTTGGAGGTATGATTGGCTCATTAGCGATGCCCCTTGTCGCAACAGTCTCAGATATCCAGACCGCCATATCCGTGCTGCTGCCCACTTACGTTGTCATGGATTTGTTCATTGCGTGGACCTACCGCAAATCTGTTCCGTATAATTTTTTATGGCCAATGGCGATTTCAGGAATCATTGGGGTAATCATTGCAGCATTTGTATTCACATTAATTGATCCAGAGTATCTGTCTTTTTTGTTGGGAACGATGTCTCTAGCGATCGGCCTAAATTTTATATTCAAAAGACTAACCAATAGGCAAAAACATATCATCTCCAAGGATCCAAACGAAAGGGAATGGATACGCCTGATGGGCCTGAACGGCTCTTCAGGTTTTAGTAGTTTTTTTTTGATGGGTGAGGCACCGGTTCAGATGTTCATTTTGCCATACAAGCTTCCACCAAAAGTGTTTGTTGCAACGTTAGTTTGGTTTTTTTGTATTATTAATTGGGCTAAAGTACCTGTTGTGATCCAATTGGGTCTTATAACGCGCGAGACACTCTGGATTTCATTGCTACTTTTTCCGGCCATGCCTTTCGGTATCTACCTAGGTAAAAAAATAAATGACACAATTCCGAAAGAACCGTTCTATTTTATCATTCATGTTCTTCTGTTGATGATAGGTAGCTTCCTTATTTTTCAAAGTTTTTAAAAATCGCAGAAGTCCTAAGATGCTTCATCGAAGTGAATAAGGCCATATTCCCGATCGTTCTTTAATCATTAAAATCAAATTCAGGAATTATATTTTATGATTCATCATCATTAGAGTTTTGTGTTTAGCTTATGCGAAAAAGGTGGCAAAAATGAATGTTGGTATTTTAGGATTAGGGAAAATGGGTCGCGCCGTTAGTGAGCATCTCTCTGAGCAAGGCATCAAACAGTTTCTATGGAATAGGAGCCCAGAGAAGAGCGGAGGTATACCCAACTCAACAATCGTATCATCGATTTCGAATTTAGTAAAAGAAACTAATATTATTCTTTCGTTCCTTTCCGACGATAGCGCGTTAAAAGAAGTCTATTTGGGTGAAGGGGGCTTTGGTTCGTTAGATTTATCGGATAAAATTATTGTCGAATTCGCGACAACAAGTCCCAAAATGTCACAAGAATTGGAAAAGGTTATTTTACTCCGAAATGGTGAGTATTTGGAGTGCCCAGTCGGCGGCACGATAGGTCCAGCACGCGAGGGAAAACTATTAGGACTTGCAGCAGGTTCGCGCAACACTTTTGAAAAAGTTAGTCCTATCCTGGAAATGCTGACAAGAAGACTGGAATACTTAGGGCCAGTGGGTTGTGGTGCTTCAATGAAGTTAGCAATAAATCTTCCATTGATGGTTTATTGGGGAGCACTAGGAGAGGCACTCACAATTGCAGTTAAAATGGGAATTAGTCCCGAAACGGCTCTTGATATTTTGAGTGATAGCTCTGGTGCCATTGGGGCTGCAAAAAAGAGGATTACGCCATTGGCACAAATGTTACATCACGGTGATTCTGGCACGGTAAGTAATACTGTGAATAACGCAATTAAGGATATGAGCTTGATGATCGATTTCCTGGAAATCAATAATGCAGACACCCATGTTATCCGCGGCGCTTTTTCAAAGGCAAACGAGGCTTCAGAAAATGGCTGGGGAAAATATGATGCAACGCTTTACGGCATTCAACAGTTGAGGGACTCATTTAAAGATGATTAACACTTTAATAGTTGGTTATGGCTGGTGGGGAAAACATATTTTCAAGCGTCTCCAAAGTCATGAAAAATTTAAGGTTTGTGGGATCGTTGAACCTAGCGCGGCTTTGCACGACGAAATAAAAATGATGCGTGTTGAGATTTTTACGTCTTTGGACTCAGCTCTAAAGTCTGTAAATTTAGATGCGGTGATCCTCACGTCCCCAAATATTTTACACGATCAGCAAATTCTGCAGGTTGCACAACATGGTATTCATGTATTCTGCGAGAAACCTCTTTCTCTTGAAAGTACAAATGCGAAAAAGAGTATTGAGATCTGTAGGGAAAATAAGGTCATTTTAGGTATCGGTCATGAGCGTCGTTTTGAGCCTGCGGTCCAGGTTCTTAAAGCAATGATTGATAAAGAAGAATTAGGTGTCATATCTCACGCAGAGTTAGCTTTCAGCCACAATAAGTTGGCGCACTTAACATCTGAGAGTTGGAGAACTACAAAAAAACACGCGCCTGCAGCTGGAATGACCCAAATGGGAATTCATTTGACTGACATGTTGATACACTTTTTTGGTAAAGTGCGGTTGGTAAATGCATTTACTGCTGATAGAAGTTTAGGCTGGGAAACCGGTGATACAACATCTGTGCATTTACAGTTTGAAAGTGGAATAACGGCAACTGTACAAGCTTTGCTCAATACACCACATTTTATTAGAACGCATGTTTTTGGATCGAGAAAATGGGTAGAAGTGGTAAATTCAACGCATCCCGACACTCCTGGCGGTAAAACAATGATGCGCGAGGGATTTTCAGATGACGATGTCCGCATGCGCGAATTCGAATGGAGTGACAGTGTGCTTGCAAATCTTGAGGCATTTGCCGATGCGATATTATTGCGCAGGAGTTATCCGTTCTCAGATTTTGAAATGCAGCACAATATTGATGTACTTTCTGCAATTGTGAAGTCTTCGGAGACCAATCAAGTAATAACTTTAGAATAAACTTTCAAAATCAGATTTTATGATAGTAGCTATTTAATTCCATTCTTTGACCAATTTAAGAATCTCGTAGCATCATGTTGATAAGCTTATCGATACAATGTGGACTCAACTTCGATGAATGTAATGGAAAGTGCTGCTATGGGCGTGAAAACCCGATTAAATGTAAATACAATTGTTAAGGGCCAATCAGTCACAAAGACGTTTGCGGACGGTAGTGTCGTGGCTTTGAGCGGAGCAGATTTTGAAATTGAAAAGGGATCCTTTGTTTCATTAGTTGGTCCCTCTGGATGCGGAAAATCGACGCTACTTAGATTAATCTCAGGACTGATCGAGCCTTCATCCGGATCGGTCAATGTGAAGGGTGAAAATGTTGTTGGGCCAAGAGACGATGTCGGATTAATGTTTCAGAAAGCAACGCTGCTAGAATGGCGAACAGCGTTAGAAAATGTTTTGTTACCGACAGAAGTAAAACGAAAAATTACCCATGATGACGAAAAACGCGCATATGATCTGCTCAAGCTAGTTGGACTTGAAGATTTTGTTTTTTCATTTCCGGCGCAGCTGTCTGGAGGCATGCAGCAAAGGGTTGCGCTTGCGAGATTGTTGCAGACTGGCGCCGATATTTTACTGTTGGATGAACCGTTTGGGGCGCTCGATGAATTCACCAGAGAACGGCTCAATATCGAGTTGATGCGGATTGTAACAGAAATCGAAGCTACAACCATATTTGTCACACACAACATAAGCGAGGCTATATTCCTTTCTGATAAGGTTGTCGTAATGACCCCGCGGCCAGGAAAAATAGCCAGCGTGGTGGAGGTACCTCTGGAGAGACCGAGGTCTCCGAAAATGCAAACTTCAGTTGAGTTTAATAAACTCGTGGAACACGTTAGGGATCTTCTTGGGGAATTTTGAATAAATGGTCTTAGGCTTCCGTGCATTTCAAGGCAAACACACAAAGCGAATAATTAGCCATGCGCTGATTTTCATTGCTTTATTGATCTGTTGGGAAAGTGCATCAAATTTTGGTCTGCTCGATGAGTATTTGTATCCGAAGCCCAGCGGTATCTTTCATTCCTTTTGGGTGATATATGTAAAGAACGCGAGCATTTGGCACCATTTGTGGGTTACGATAGGATTAGTGCTCTTAGGATTTGTAGGAGGTTCAATTGCAGGCGTCAGTCTTGGAAGCTTGGTGGGTTTCAATCCAACAATGCGGCGTTTTTTACAACCATACATAATTGTAATAGAAGCAACCCCACGCATAGCGGTTGCACCCCTTCTTATTGCTGCACTAGGTTTCGGTATCCAATCTAAAGTGGCAATAATTATTTTAGTATGTTTCTTTGCTCCATTCATCAATACGCTTTCGGGTGTGATAAATGTTGGCAATGATAAGTTGGAACTGTTTAAGTCTTTGGGTGCCACTAAAAGACAAATACTAGTAAAGCTTGTATTTCCCGAAGCACTGCCAACAATCATGGCAGGTGAAAGGCTTGCGATGACAGCAGCTCTTTCTGGGGCTTTGGTCGCTGAGTTTATTCAAAGGGACCAAGGGCTCGGATCACTGATATTATTGTACTCACGCAATTTAAACATGTCATCAGCGTTTGCATGCATTTTCACCCTAACCGTGCTGGGATTTTTTATTTTTAAGGGTATGGAAATATTAGATAGGCGAATTGCATTTTGGACTTACGAAGCGGGTAGGATTCAGCGGAGTAATAAAAAGGCTAGAAAGACTTTAAATTTGTTGGAGGTAGGTCATGGATAGGACGTCTGGCACTGTGACATTGCTACTTTTACGGGCTATTCCTCATGTGATCATTTTTCTGTCGTTCCTAGTTTTATGGGAAATATCAATAATTTTGGGCTGGATTGACAACATTATGATACCCAAGCCAACTTCGATAGCTGGTTCAATATTCAAACTTTATGTCACCCAAGGTATAATATATGAACATTTTTTCATAACGCTGTGTGAAGCAGTATTGGGGTTCTGTATAGGTGCAACAATTGCATTAACTCTCGCCACTATTTCTTCATTATCAGGAGTGTTCAAG
>VMCW01000068.1 GCA_008081175.1 Flavobacteriaceae bacterium | reverse complement strand
AATTTCAAAGCTAGCCCCTCAATTTTCCTCCTCTAAACCTCTTACCAATCAAGAAAAAATTGAAAATTATATTAAACAGTACAGTACTGTAGCCCAAGAAGAGATGAAAGCCTATGGAATACCTGCAAGTATTACAATAGCTCAAGGGATTTTGGAGTCGGGGATGGGTTACGGACGACTCGCGATAGAGGGGAACAACCATTTTGGAATTAAGTGTCATAAAGAATGGAACGGTAAAAAGATTTTCCACGACGATGATCGTAAAGGGGAATGTTTTAGAGTGTATGAAAATCCCAGCAGTTCGTATCGAGATCACTCCCTTTTTTTAGTGAATCGAGACCGCTATGCTTTTCTTTTTGATATTAAACCAACCCATTACAAAGCATGGGCTAAAGGATTGAAAAAGGCAGGGTACGCTACTGATCCAAAATATCCTGAGAAACTAATCAGTTTAATTGAGCGTTTCGACCTAAGCCGTTTCGATGATAAAATTAAAATTGCCAATACTTCCAAAAGCAAAGCACCTATTCAAAACTCAGGGCGCATTCACACCGTAAAAAAAGGAGATACGCTTTATTCTCTTTCAAAATTATATGATGTTCCGGTAAAGAACCTGATACAAATCAATCAGATTTCAGATCAAACCATATACTTGGGGCAAGAACTTAAAATACCTTCAAAAAAGTAAGATGCACTACCAAAGAAGCAGTACGCTGTTTAAAGAAGCCAAACAATTTATTCCCGGTGGAGTTAATTCTCCCGTTCGGGCATTTCAGTCCGTAGGAGGAACCCCAATTTTTGTTGAGAAAGCCTCGGGCGCATACCTCTACGATGTGGATGGTAATATTTTAATCGACTACATTGCTAGTTGGGGACCTATGATTTTAGGTCATGCCTATCCTCCCGTAATTGAAGCGATAAAAAGAAGAGCTGAAAAAGGAACCTCTTTTGGTATGCCTACAGAACTAGAAACAACCATAGCTTCTTTAGCACTTCAAATGATTCCAAATATGGACAAAATTCGTTTTGTCAATTCAGGTACAGAGGCATGTATGAGTGCGGTGCGTTTGGCTAGAGGGGCAACAAAAAGAGAAAAAATCATCAAGTTTAAGGGCTGTTATCACGGTCATTCAGACGCTTTTTTGATTCAAGCAGGAAGTGGAGCGGTCACTTTTGGAAGCCCCAGTAGTCCTGGAGTTACTCAGGGAACAGCAAAAGACACCTTGCTTGCTGGGTACAATAATTTAGAAGAAGTAACTTCACTTTTTGAAGAATATCCAGATGAAATTGCAGCTATAATTGTAGAGCCTGTAGCTGGAAATATGGGGTGTGTTCTCCCCAAAAATGGTTTTCTCGAAGGACTACGTTCATTGTGTGATCGTTATGGAAGTTTACTCATTTTTGATGAAGTAATGACGGGTTTCCGTTTGGCAAAAGGAGGTGCACAGGAGCTTTTAAACATCAGAGCAGATATAGCAACTTACGGCAAAGTGATCGGGGGTGGACTGCCTGTAGGTGCGTTTGCGGCTAAAGAAGAAATTATGAAGCACTTAGCACCTGAAGGACCCGTATACCAAGCCGGGACTTTAAGTGGTAATCCGCTAGCAATGGCTGCTGGACTAGCGATGCTTCAAGCCTTAAATGAGGATGCAGCGCTTTACTCCCGACTGGATCAAAAGACACAACGTCTGGAAGAAGGATTCCATTCAGTGCTTAAAAGTCTTGACCTACCCTATCAAATTAATCGAATGGGATCCATGATTTCACTGCATTTCACAGAAAAAGAAGTCGTTGACTTTGAAACGTCAGCTTTAGGAAACAATAACCGTTTCAACTCCTATTTCCATGGAATGCTTAAAGAGGGAATCTATCTGCCTCCTAGCGCTTTCGAAAGTTATTTTTTAAACGACGCCTTAAGTTTTTCAGATATAGATAAAACCATAGAAGCATTCGCTGAAGTGGTTAAAAAACTCTAGTTAAGAGCAAAGGGAGGTAAAGTTTAATGCTTTGAAATTACTTTAACAGTTCAATAAAAAGTCCTTGATCGTTTTTTACCACCTGAACTATTTTTTTCTGTGTAAGCCCTTTGACGGATTGATCCCATTTTTTATTACTCAATCCTGCCTTTTCTTTAACATCTCCCAGTGATGCTGGAGATTGCTCTTTTATTAGCTGTAAAACTTGTTTTTCTTCTTCGCTGAGCTCGACCTGTTTTTGCTCTGGTTTCATTTGTGGGAAAAAGAGTACTTCTTGTATGGAGCTGTTATTGGTCATCAACATGACCAATCGATCGATACCGATACCGATACCTGAAGTAGGCGGCATACCGTACTCAAGAGCTCTCAAAAAGTCTTGATCGATAAACATGGCTTCGTCATCTCCTTTTTCACTCAATGCAAGTTGTGCTTCAAAACGTTCTCTTTGATCAATAGGGTCGTTCAATTCAGAATACGCGTTAGCGAGTTCTTTACCATTGACCATTAGTTCAAATCGTTCTGTCAATCTTTCGTTAGTGCGGTGTTCTTTGGTAAGAGGACTCATGGATTTTGGATAATCCGTTATGAAGGTGGGTTGGATGTAGTGGTGTTCGCATTTTTCACCAAAAATTTCATCGATCAATTTTCCTTCTCCCATGCTGTCATCTACTTCAAGGCCTAAGTCTGTTGCCGTTTGGCGGAGTTCGGATTCGTCCATTTGAGATACATCTATACCGGTATGTGTTTTGATGGCTTCTAAAATGGGTACTCTGGGGTAGGGCGCTTTAAAATCGATGGTGTTAGTTCCTACTTGTACTTGGGTTTTCCCGTGAACATCCGTAGCAATTTGTTCCAATAAGGCCTCTGTGGTTTCCATCATCCAGAAATAATCCTTGTAGGCTACGTACAATTCCATGACGGTAAACTCCGGATTGTGTGTACGGTCCATACCCTCATTTCTAAAGTCTTTGGCGAACTCAAAAACTCCTTCAAAGCCTCCAACAATGAGGCGCTTTAGGTAGAGTTCATTCGCAATACGCAAGTACAATTTTGTATTGAGTGCATTGTGATGAGTCACAAAAGGACGTGCAGCAGCTCCCCCAGGAATGGGTTGTAAAATAGGAGTTTCTACTTCCAAGTATCCTTTTTCTGTAAGAAAATCACGAATGGTAGTTGTGATTTTGGAGCGTTGTAAAAACGTGTTTTTTACGTGAGGATTAACGATTAAATCAACATAGCGCTGACGGTAGCGCAATTCAGGATCGTTAAATGCATCGTAAAGGTTGCCCTCCGCATCAGTTTTTGGGAGAGGTAAGGGTCTCAGTGATTTATTGAGAACAGTGAATTTTGTTACTTTGACGGTTTGTTGTCCCACCTGAGTGGTAAAAAGACTTCCTTCTACACCAATGATATCTCCGATGTCCAATAATTTTTTGTATACCTCATTGTAGAGAACCTTATCTTCTCCGGGACAAATTTCGTCTCTGTTAAAGTAAAGTTGAATGCGCCCTGTACTGTCTAATAATTCTGCAAAACTGGCGCTTCCCTGAATCCGTCGAGACATCAAACGTCCTGCCAAAACAATTTTTTTACCCTCTGCATAGTGTTTTGGAAGTTGATTGGCATAAAAAGTTACATCAAACAGTGCTGCTGGATAGGGATCAATTCCCAACTTTCGGAGTCCTTCTAATTTTTCTCTG
Organism: Flavobacteriaceae bacterium; assembly: GCA_008081175.1. Lineage (GTDB taxonomy): Bacteria > Bacteroidota > Bacteroidia > Flavobacteriales > Flavobacteriaceae > MS024-2A. Next base: position 6,532 of record VMCW01000068.1, on the reverse strand, counting down.
CGTATCTGTTCCTGTTCGGAAAGCTTTGCCATAGGGTTTATTTTGCTGCAAAGATACATAGAGTGACAAAATCTAAGCAATCAAATTTTATATCTTTGTCTCTCAAAACTAATCATGAGTTTTTTTCGAGTTTTACTTTCCATTTTATTTCCCCCTCTTGCGGTAATAGATCAAGGGTGTGGTTCTGTTTTAATCGTTTTTATTTTGACCCTTTGTGGTTGGGTTCCTGGTGTAATCGCTGCTCTTGTTATACTAAATAATCCTGGTCGTTGGAGCATAAACAGTTAGTGTATGTCTCCTAAAAACAAAACCATACAACTGATAGAATTAGGTAAAATGCCCTATGACGAAGCAGTCGTATTTCAAGAAAAATTGTTTCATGACACTATTGCACTAAAAAGGGAAAACAGAGCTCAAGCTACGAATCACCCTACAAAGAATTACTTACTCTGGGTAGAACACACTCCCGTAATCACCTTGGGTAAAAGTGGAAAACAAGAACACTTACTTTTGGAGGAAGAGCAATTAAAAAAGAAAGGGATAGCATTTTATCCTACAAATAGGGGTGGTGACATTACCTTTCACGGTCCCGGTCAGATTGTAGGTTACCCTATTTTGGATTTGGACAACTTCTTTACTGATATCCACAAATATTTGCGTTTTTTAGAACAGATAGTGATCAATACTCTTGCAGAATACGGTCTGGAGGGAACCCGTAGTCATGGAGAAACAGGTGTTTGGTTGGATGTAGGGACACCTTTTGCTCGTAAAATATGTGCTATGGGTGTCAAGGCCAGTAGATGGGTGACCATGCATGGATTTGCATTTAATATCAATACGGACTTGTCTTATTTTGATCACATCATACCTTGTGGTATTCAAGGAAAAGGGGTTACCTCACTCGCTAAAGAATTAGGAAAAGAAATTCCATTTAGCGAAGTAAAGGATAAACTTAAGGTGCACTTTGCCAACTTATTTGAGGCAAATTTTATTCTTGAATAAGACTAGTTAATCTGATAAATCAGTAAACCATTGGCTTCCGATTGGACTACGAGTTCAATAGCTTTATCGTCATCTGCATTGGTGATTGATGCCGGGGAAGTACCATAAACAGGGAATCCTCCTACAGCAGTACCGTTGCTATAAAACGCATATACTTTTTGAGCATCTAGATCTGTTAGAGTGACAAAAATAGTATTATCAATGTAGTAAATTTTTGGAGCCGTATAGTTGCCGTAGGGAAGTTGAACGGGAATTCCTTTAATGTTTAGTTTGTTTTCAGAAAGGGTGACTAAAGATTTTGAAGTCATGTCAATCTGATGTCCAGGCTGAAGTCCTAGGGGGGTCTTTGTGAGATTACCTTTACTGTCAATTTGAAGTAGTGAGCCCTCTTTAGTTGTAGTGGCAAATGTATTTCGGTATTCAAAAACAGGGTTTGATGACGTGTTTGCAGCTTCTTTGAGCTTAATGCGATCGGTTCCCTGTCGGTTTAATATACGGACTTGACCATTGATGTCTTGGAATATGAGGTAATCTTTATTTCCAAAACGAATGTGTTTTGGAGGGTTTTGAAGGGGTTGCCTTGTACTTTTTAGCTTAAAACCAGAAACAGAACGTCCTCTGTTGTCAAGTAATTCTACTTTTTTCCCATGGGTAAGTAAGAAACGGTAGTTTCGGTTCAGGTCATAATCAAAAACTGAAAAGTGCTGGGGGCTATCAGAAGCTATTTTTTTATCAAAAGGAGGAACCACTTTTCCATTGCGATCTAAAATCATAAATCGATCTGCCGTTCGAAAAGCCATCTGTAATCTTCTGTTTTTATATAAGTCAACTTGTTCTATTTTGCCTATAATGGGGCCTGAAAGTTGTTTTTTCCAAAACAATACACCCTTATTGGAAAATAGATAGAGTACATTATTGAGGTCTTGAACCACTACATCCATAGTTTTATTGCGATGGTTTTTGATCCATTGAGGTGCTCTAGCTAGTGGGGCATCTAGTGAGAAAGTGTATTGACTGGCTACAGTGTTCTTTTGCTGTTGTGGATTATCGCGTTGAGCAGTAAAGCGGCTTTGAATGAAGTTTTTCTCTGCTATTCCCTGTAGTGCTAAAAGAGGATAGGATTCTAAATCGATTTGTTTCCATACTTTATCATTCTTGCCTTGTTGCTCTTTCCATTGATTCTTTAGGTTAACAGTATTACCAATCCAAAGAAAGGTGCTACTGTCTGCTAGGTCTTCTTGTAGGCTTTTGAAATTGAAGTCCTTGGAGAGAACATTTCCGTCCAATCGTACGCCTATCAATTGTTTCAAAAAAGCTTTGTCTGTTGCATAAATCAAATAGTCATCTATTCGTGCTAAAGCGTTTGGATTAAAAGTCATACCAAAGGTTTCTAAAAAAAGAAGAACGTCTTCAGGCAGCTGGGCTTCTTGTATAGTAACACCTCTAAATTGTTCTTGAGTCGAGCTTTCGGGTAGTAATTCAGGTGATAAAGCTTCAGTATTATTGAGATGAATGTATAGTGCAATATTGGACTTGTTTCTTACCCATGCCAACTCATCTACGTTACTCAATACATCAAAGTTGATGTTGTTTATGGGAATATTTTTATAACGTGTGTATTTTTTAAAATTTTCCTCCAAGGTTTTGTAGTCGTTTAAAGCGAGCACAAGGGCACCGTCAAAATTTTGAGGAATGTATTCTGGACTGACAAGCGGTTGTGGTTCAAGACCTTTTAAAAGACTGAGTCTATCTGGGATTGAGTCGTTAATAAAGCTTACTCCGTCTAAGGTAAAGGGATCTTTTTTGGTATTAAAATCAAAAGAAAACCAGGAACTGCCTAGAAAGGGAAATAAAGAGGTATTGGGGAAGAGGGTTTTGAGTAATCCTTCAATATCCCTGTGTAAAAAGAGTGTTAAGGGAGCATTGTTATCACTGACTTCAGCTAGTTTGTAAAATAGAGGATTTTGAATACCCTTTTTACTGTTTTGTAGATTTCGAATGCTGTTTTCAATCACTAATTTTGAGCTACTAATCATTTGAACATCTTGAATCTGAGCACTATATATTTTTTTAGAGTCGAGCTCTTCTACATTAACAGTAACTGTGTTGTATGTAAATTGATTTGTGTTTTTCTTGGGTAAGCTATCCAAAGCTGCCTTTGTATAGATAAAAGAAACGGCGAGGGCTTCTTTCCCTTCAGGGACAATATTCAGTAAGGCATTTGGAGGAAATGCTTTTGGGACTACGGCTGTAATATCACTGAAAAGAGTGGGGTGCAATTGAAAAAGACCTTCAAAAAAAGGAAGTGTATTTAATGTACTCCCCAGCATATTCCAATCGTTGATTTGGAGTGTGGCAATGGTGTTTTGAGGGACACAGTCCAACAAACTAAGGGGTTCTTTTTTTTCTGGTGTACAGCTCAGTAAAATAAAGCTGAGTAAGTAAAGGATTTTTAAACGCATAATTGGGGTCTAAATTAAAAAACTCAAGAGGGAGTTTTTTTAAAATTTTGAAATGTTATTAACCATCTCATAAACCTAGGGTATTTCTAAAGCTTCATTTTAAGTTGCTGAGGAAGGAGTCGAAAAGAGGATCTATGATACACAGTGGATCCATAGTTTATTAGTGCTTCACGGTGAGCTTTTGTCGGATAGCCTTTGTTTTTTTTCCAGCCGTATTCGGGGTGTTTATTGTCAATTTTTTCCATGTAATCGTCTCGATAAGTTTTCGCCAAAATGGAGGCTGCTGCAATATTTTGGAATTTACCATCCCCTTTTACAATACATTGATGAGGGATTTTTTGGTAGGAATGAAAACGATTGCCATCAACCAGAATATGTTCTGGTCTTATTTGTAGTTGGTCCAAAGCAAGATGCATCGCTTTCAGCGCCGCATTTAAGATGTTGATTTGATCGATTTCTTGCTGAAACACATGGGCTATACCAAAGGCAAGAGCGTACTGTTCTATTAAAGGCCGTATTTCATAACGTTGTTTTTCCGTTAGTTTTTTAGAATCATTCAACTGTGGGAGACTTAGGTCTTTAGGGAGTATTACTGCTGCAGCTGTGACGGGACCCGCTAGACAGCCTCTTCCAGCTTCATCTGTTCCTGCTTCTAGATATGAGGTGTATTGAGTGCGCAGCATTTGAAGTTCATGAATTTTAAATTTATACCCTATCACAAGTTACATCCATTTATTATAACTTCGCAAACAAATCCATTTCAGTATGCGTCACCCCTTATTTATGCTTCTTTTCTCCCTCGTGCAATTGCTTTGGAGTCAACAAGAAGGGATAGGTGTTACTGATTCGCTCCCCATTCCTCAAGAACTCAATTCAGTCGTCAAAGACACGCTTACCACAATCGATAAAAAACAAATTGATTTAAAAAAGAAACAAGTTTTAGAGGAAGACAAAAAAAAGAGTCAAGAAGAAGACCAAAAAAAACAACGGTACATACCTTATTTAAAACCGATGAGTGAGGTTACTGTAACGGACTATAAAATTATGTATTTGGATGGAACCGAGCGTACAGTCGACACTTCATTGTCTCTTGAAGGGGAATACGCCTTTAATTTTTTAAGAAAAGATTATTTTGAATACCTCCCTTTTCCCAATATGGGAGAAGGTTTTAATAAGCTGGGTTACGACTTCCACGATCAGGCTTTTACTCCACAAATGGGGGCCCGGGTAAAACACTTTGGGTATTTTGAAAAGGAAGATATTCCTTACTACGAGGTACCTTCTGCATACACTGAATTGTTTTTTAAGTCAACTTTTCAGCAGGGACAGCATTTGGATACTTCATTAGCAATAAACACCTCCCCAAAATTTAATGTTGCCGTTTCCTTTCGTGGATTTCGTTCTTTGGGGAAATATCTAGCCTCCCTAAGCAGGACAAGGCAGTTCCGAATGAGTACCCAATACCAAACTTATAATCAAAGATATCGCATGCGATTGCACCAAACTACACAGTCGCTAGAGAATCAAGTCAATGGTGGACTGACCAATGACTCGGTCTACTTTTTTGAGAATGCGCCCAACTATGTTGAAGCAGATGAGAGCGGTCAGCCCGTTTTAGACGAAAACGGAAATGAAAATATAATTTTCTACGACGGTTTTTTGGATCGGAATCGTTTGGGAACGCAAATCGATGCGGACAATGTACTCGAAGGGAAGCGCTATTTTATGGAACACAGATACCAACTCCTTCCTATTGCTAAAGACACCACGGTCTATAGAATGGCCGTAGGCTACAGTGCCAGCCTAGAAAACAAAAAATACCAATTTACACAAGACCGCCCCAACACTTATTTTCTAGAGCAATACGAGACCTCTAAAGTAATAGACAGCACCTCTTTCAATACCTTAGAGAATAAACTTTTTGTCACCTACAGAAATGATGCTCTTGGGGCTTTAAAAGGAGAGCTATACCACCATAACTGGAACTACACCTTGGGTCCTAATGACTATGAAAAAGACACTCTACTCCCCAATTCTATTCAAGCGCACCAGTGGGCTGTCAATGCTCAATGGCAAAAAAATCTATTGGGCTTCAATACCCAAGCTACAGCTTATCAATCTTTAAAAAAAGAGTACGCCACGCAAGCCCTTACCCTTAACCTTTCTCGTTCCCTGTTCCAAGACATAACTCTTACCGCAGCATACAAATACCGCTCACAACCCTTAAACTTTAACTTTTATTTACACCAAAGCGATTATAAAGAGTACAACTGGGAGGAAAAGGATTTGGTAAATCAAAAATTTAATACCCGCTCAGTAGGATTCTCACATCCTAGGTGGGGAAGTCTAAGGGGAGAATGGACCCGCATTGACCACTATACCTTCTTTAATAACAGAACGCCCTTAAAGGATTTGAATAAGAAATTTGTAGTAGAAGTCTTCCAAACCGATAAAAAAATAGATTATTACAAACTCCGATTGGATCAACGTTTTGACTTTGGTAAATTTTCTTTGGTAAATAATGTACAGTACCAAAGGGTAAACCAAGAACAAGATCCAGAGCAGTTACTCAGTGGGCCACTGGCACTGAATGTTCCCGAGTGGTTGATACGAAGTACTTTTATGCTCACATCCTCTATGTTCAATAAATCTTTATTTTTTCAATCGGGAGCCACCTTTGTATTTTTCACTGATTTTTATGCGGATCAATACAACCCTTTGTTAGCTGAGTTTGTCACTCAGAATAATACAAAGATTGGAGAATACCCCCGAGTAGATTTTTTCTTTAATGCAAAAATTCAAAGCTCTCGAATTTTTCTCAAGCTAGAAAATGTCTCAGCTCCTTTGGAACATTTGATCAACATCGACACCCCTTACGATTATTACGCAGCTCCTTTTGTTCCTTATCGCGATTTTTCTATTCGTTTTGGATTGATTTGGAATTTTTTCGAGTAATCTAATGCATTGATAATCAGCAAATAATTAAGCAAATTATTTTTTTTAAAAAAATAGCATCAAAACCCCTTGAAAGAATTAAAAAGGGTTTTATATTTGCATCCGCTAAAACG
>VMCW01000095.1 GCA_008081175.1 Flavobacteriaceae bacterium | reverse complement strand
TTTATTCAGAAACTATTTGATTCGCTTCAGGGAGAAAAAGTACTGTTACAAAATCTTCCTTTTCTAAAGTTGCTTCATTCTCGGGCAGATACACAAGTGCATTTGCTTTAGCAAAACTGATGAGCATAGAAGAGTTTTGATGATCCAAAATAGTCACTTTACCTTCTTTGATAAAAGCTTTTAAGAAAAGCGCTCTGGGTTCCGAAGAATGAAAGGAATGAGTAAGAGGTAGTTGGGATCTCCTTAAGCTCGTCGGGTTCTTATGCATCATCCGATTCAGTAAGGGTAGTACATAAATATAAAAACAGCTTAAGGTAGAAGCTGGATTACCAGGCAATGCAAAACAGAACGTCCTTTCCTTTTTTCCAAAAAAGAGCGGTTTACCTGGACGTTGTTTTACTTTGTAAAAAACCTCTTTCACTCCCAATTGCGCTAGTGCTTCTCCCACAAAATCGTACTTACCCACAGAAATTCCACCTGAAATTAAGACTAAATCGGAATGATCAATCGCTTTTTCTAGAGCGGCTATTGTAGATTGTAACGTATCTTTTACTTTTGACAACACTACGGGTTTCACTTGAAATTGATTTAGAGCAGCATCTAATAAAAGGCTGTTGCTCTCAAATATTTTTCCCTTACTTAGAGGCGATCCAGGTGCTACTAACTCATTTCCCGTTACAATTACGGTTACTTTTGGCTTTCGATATACCTCTACAGATTGAATACCCAAACTTTGAATAAAACCCAGTCCAGCAGGATTCAATTCTTGATTTTTTTCTAAAGTTACGCTCCCCTTTTGCACTTGTGATCCTATTTCGCGGATATTTTGTCCTTTATTGGGATGGGCATCAATAGTAATGGTATTTTCTTTTACGGTTACTTTTTCTTGAATAACTACAGCTTGAGCAGTATCTGGGACAGGGGCTCCAGTAAAGATGCGTACACATTCTCCTTTCTGTAATGAAAAACTAGTTTCATCCCCTGCTTTGATTTCACCAACAACTTTATAAGTGTGTTTTTCACCTATAAAAAGGGCATATCCATCCATTGCGGACTGCCGAAATGAAGGCAAATTTAATGGAGCAACAAGAGGAGCTGACAAAACCCTCCCAAGAGCATGCGGAGTGGCAACAAATTCTGTTTCCAGAATTTCAGCTTTTTCTTTTCGAATGAACCCCAGGGCTTCCTCAACAGCAATCATAAACTTGGGTTGGAGTCTTAACTTGTCTTACAAAAAAATAAAGTATTATCCGATAAGGTCTTTGTCAGTAATGAAGGGTTGATTGTAATGTCTTTTTCCAGTAGCACGATATAGTGCATTGGCCATTGCACCCATGATAGGGGGAAAGGGTGGCTCTCCAAGACCCGTTGGATGAATATCATTTTCAACAAAATGAATTTCAATGTTTCTCGGCGCTTCGTCGTGTCGTATCAATCGATACTTATCGAAATTGTTTTGTTCAGGTACACCATCTTTAAAAGTTATAGCGCTATACATCGCATGTCCTATTCCGTCTACTATACCTCCCTCAGCAAGGTTAGTCGCTGCATCGGGATTAACAACGATACCACAATCAATTGCACAGTAAACCTTTTCTACCACCGCTTTTCCATTTTCCAATACGATGTCTAGTACGTTGGCGACATAGGAGTTGTGACAAAAATAGGCAGCAGTTCCTCTGTGTACATCGGATTTTTTTTCATTCCAATTAGATTTTTCTTTTACGAGTTTGAGAACACCAGCATAGCGATCAGCTTCATAATCATTATTTTCTCCAACTGGGTTTTTCTGTGCTCGTTCTAAGAGTTCCAATCTAAAGTCGATAGGGTCTTTACCCGCAGCTTCTGCAACTTCATCCAAAAAGGATTGTTCGGCACCAGCGATAAAATTTGATCTAGGTGCTCGAAATGCTCCCACTGTAATATTTGAGGCTTGGGTCCATTCTTCCGCTTTGTAGTGGTCAACAGCACCCGCAGGAAAACGGTTAGCTGACAATGGGCTTTCTGGAATTCCTCCAGCGCGCACATGAAAGGCGATAAGATTGTTGTTTTCGTCTAGTGCAGCTCGGTAAAGTACGCTATAAGAAGGACGATAAGTTCCTTGAGTCATATCGTCTTCACGTGTGTAAATTAATTTTACAGGTTGTTGCATTTCTTGAGAAATGACAGCAGCTTCTGTTAAAAAATGTCCGTACAAGCGACGACCAAACCCACCCCCCATACGGGTCATTTGAATATCAATTTTTTCCTTAGGCATTTTCAATCGTTTGGACACACTGCTTTCCATGATTTCAGGGGTTTGAATAGGGCCTACTAGAAGTGCTCTTTCTTCAGTTACATCTGCGAAAAAGTTCATGGGTTCTAGTGTGTTGTGTGCTAAAAAGGGACAGGTATAACTACGCTCTATAACCTTAGCTGCTTTTTTGAAAACAGCATCCGGATTTCCGTCTTGACGGACTACCTTGGCTTTTTGTTGTAGCTTAGTTGTAAGAGTTTTCTGATGGTCTTCAGTGCTTTCAAGTCCAGCAGGTGTCTCTACGTTCATTTTTCTACCAAAAAAATCCATTTCTTTTAAAGAAGCAGGAGCTAATTCCCAATCTACCTTTAGTCTATTTTTGGCCTGCATGACCTCCCAGGTTGAAGAACCCACAACAACGGCAACCTCGTTGAAGGCATCATTGTCAAAAGCGCCTAGGGCATAATCCTCTAAGTGAGTTTTCATTTTAAAAACATTCTTTATTCCTGGCATTGACAATACTTCTTTTTCATCCATTGATTTAAGTCGCATTCCAAATGCAGGAGGATGAACTATCATGGCAATCAGCATATTGTCCTGTTTGTAGTCTAAACCATAGAGTGGTTTTCCAGTAACAATTTTACTACCATCAACGTTTTTTCTAGAGGTACCAATGATGCTAAAATCCTCAGTGTTTTTTAGAGTGACCTCTTCAGGGACTTCCAGCTGTGCAGCTTTTGCAGCCATTGTTCCAAAACCTGCTTTTTTACCAGAAATAGAATGAGTTAATATTCCTTTTTCAGCTTGAATTTCGTTTGTTGGCACACCCCAAGTCTCCGCTGCGGCTTGTATCAACATGGCTTTGGCTGTGGCGCCAGCCATACGTAAACTTTCCCAACCTTGGCGAATGGATTGACTTCCTCCCGCAAGCTGACGTTTGTATAAATTTGTATTTAAGGGAGCTTGTTCTACAAGTACGTCGTTCCAATCTACGTCTAGTTCTTCAGCAACCAGCATAGGCATCGAAGTTTTGACGTTTTGACCAATTTCTGGATTGGGAGACATGATTGTTACCAAGCCGTTTTCTCCAATTTTAAGGAAGCCGTTGATTTCAAACCATTCTTTCGGGAGTGCTTTTACTTGAGTTGACGTCATATCACAGGACATGAGCCAATTAAATCCAAGCATCATACCTCCTCCAGAAAGCACACTACTTTTAATAAACGAACGTCTTCCTATTCTTGTTTTTGCAACTTTCATTGTTAATTTTTTTTGTGTCATTGGTTAGGAGTTTGCAGCTGTTTTAATGGCTTTCTTAATCCGCGTATAGGTTCCACAACGACAAAGATTACCACGCATTGCCGCATCAATATCTTCATCTGATGGATTAGGATTGTTTTCAAGTAGAGCTGCTGCGCTCATGATTTGTCCAGCCTGGCAATAACCACATTGAGGCACATCGTGAGCAAGCCATGCTTTTTGCACAGGGTGATCTCCAGATTCAGAGAGCCCTTCAATGGTCGTAATTTTACTAGTACCTACAGAAGCTACTGGAAGCTGGCAGGCACGAACAGCAGTGCCATTGAGATGCACGGTACAAGCACCACATTGGGCTATTCCGCAACCGTATTTGGTTCCTACTAAATCTAAATGATCTCTTAAAACCCATAGTAGAGGAGTAGTTGGATCAGCATGAACTTCATGTTGTGAACCGTTAATGTTTAAAGTAAAAGTTGACATCTGTAATTTTTGTTTTTTACAAGGTAAAAAAAATTAGTTTATTTCTTTGTGAGAGCTGTCACAAAAAGGCATTCGTTGTGATCTACCACACCCACAAAGGGTAAATCGTTCACCATGGGGAAGTTCGTTCCCTTCTTCATCAGTGAGATGAACTGGTCCATCGATTACAATTTGACCTTTTGACTTTCTAAAAATATGTACTTTGTTGTCTTTCATAGAATGATTTATTTTGATTTTTTATTAGCTATGTAGGAGTTGATTCGCTCTTCCAAAAGGGGTAGTGTGACTGTTCCCTTTTCCAGAATTGTTTCGTGAAATTCTCGAATATCAAAAGCACTACCTAGCTCCTCTTCTGCTTTTTTTCTCAGTGCTCTAATTTTAAGTTCACCAATTTTATAGGCCAGTGCTTGCCCGGGCCATGAGATGTAACGATCTACCTCAGTATTGATTTCATGAAGTGATAGGGCAGTATTGTTTGCCATAAATTCTACTGCTTGTTCCCGTGTCCAACCAAAGGCATGGATTCCAGTATCTACCACAAGACGACAAGCACGCCACATTTCATAGGTGAGTTTTCCAAAGTGTTCATAGGGCGTTGTGTAAATTCCTATTTCCTCAGCTAGATATTCGGTGTAAAGTCCCCATCCTTCTCCATAAGCAGACAGGTAGAGATTTCTTCTGAATTTTGGTATAGTTTCAGGAAGCTCGTTGTTTAAAGCGCCCTGCAAGTGATGTCCTGGCACTGCTTCATGTGCTGTCAAAGAGGGGATAGCGTAGAGCGGTCTGCTGGATAAATTATAGGTGTTCACCCAATAGTAACCCGGATCTGTACTTTCTTTTGAAGTTCCAATGTAGCGTCCAGCGGTATATTTTGGTGCTATGGCGTCTGGAACAGGAGCTACTCCATAGGGTTTACGTGGGAGGGTTTTGAAAAAACGAGGTAATTGTTCGTCTATTTTTTTAGCGATATTACGAGCATGTTTAAGTAATTCTTCTGCAGTTTTAGGATAGAATTGAGGGTCTGTTCTCAAAAAGGAAATGAACTCTTTTAGCGTTCCTTTAAAAGAGACTTCCTCAACGATAGCTTCCATTTGTTTCTTAATTCGAGCTACTTCTTCCAGACCAGTCTTGTGAATACTTTCTGGAGTCTCATTTAGGGTAGTGTAGTAATCAATTCGACTTTGATAATAGGCAAGACCATTTGGAGTTTCAGAAACCCCAATTGCCGTTCTTGTATTTGGATAATAGATGTCCTCAAAAAAACGCTTTACTGATTTGAAAGTAGGGATTACCTGTTGTTCTACAACTTTTTTTGCAGCCAGCCTCAAAGAGTCTTTTTCAGTTTGTGTAAGTTGTGCAGGGAGTTTTAAAAAAGGGGAATAATAAAAATTATCCTCTGCTGATGCAGTGATGTGCTGGTCATAAGTAGATTCGTAGCCGTTGAAAATAACCAGAGGTTGACCCATACCAGCATCCAGTCCTTTCTTGATTAAGTTTGTTTGTTGTTCAATATTTTCAGGGATGGCTTTTAGTAGTTTAAGATAGTTTAAAGCACTTTGTTTATCCGTCAAAGGGCGCACCCTATAGGTCAAGCTGGAATGAAATCCAGCATCAGATAAAATTGGGTTCCAATGGGTTTTGTACTCATAACGGACTACCGCTTCATTCAAAACGAATTGAAGGAGCGTATAGGAAATTTTATCATCTTCAGTAAATGTTTTTGAATTGATTTGTTCCAAAGCTGTTTTTAACGAATCACAAAAACGAGCATAGCTTTCAAAACGCTCCTCGGTGTAGACTCCAAGTGGGGAATCTTGACTTGAACTTTTATAATTTTGATAAGCGTCAATGATAGAATCAAGCTGTTTTTTATCTGATGGCGGGATACATCCTGTGTGAAGTATGATAACAAAAAGGAAAAGAATTTTTTTCATTTTTAACAGTATTGGTAAGAGAATAAAAGACCCAATCTTTTAGAATACCTCAGGGGATAAAACTATAAATTGATAATAATTAATTCTCTGTGTTAACGATCGTTAAGATAAAAATTATTTTTATCGTTTAAACTTGAAGAGTTTAAACTTGATGTCATCTAACCCCTTATCGTCAAAAGGATATTCCATTTGGTCCTGGATGTTGTACAGTGAAATTAGTATAAACTCACTCAAAATCACAATGAAATAAGTAAGCCAGTTTGGGTTTTCAAGACCGATTTTATTGATTATGGTAGGGGTGTAAACAACAGGAAAAATATAGATAAAAATCAAACAATAGGCCTTAAGGCTTACAGGGGTCCGATGAGAATGAATGCCAATTAAATTATCTGCACTGTCAATGACATCTCTTAAAAATCGATAGAGCTTATCACGTGTTCCACCGGACATTGCTTCACGATTAACTAAAATAAAACCCTTCATCTCTTGAAGTTTTTGATCGTATAAAGTGGTATCCTCACTTTTGGTATTCAAATGTTCAAAAAGAGCGCTGTTTAATTCTTTTAACTTTTCAGTGCTTTCTGTTTTGAGTTCCTGAGGCATTTTAGAATTTTGAAAAAAGTTTTCTACTGTTATAAGACTTGCCCTAAAACGACTCAAATGTTCAAGAGCCTTTTCTCTTCTTCGAAATGCGCCTCTTATGGTAAATACCAAAGGAAAAATAATTGCTATACTCATCAGCGTCAAATCAATATTGTAAACCACTTTGAACTCATAAGCTATAAAAGGAACTAAAAGGGACAGTAAAAGAGAAAACAACGTCCTGAAATTGATGATAATGAGATATCTAGACATGAAAAACAATTGTTATATTTGAGTAAATTTATTAACTATATTATGAAGATACAAGGAATATTCTTTTTCATTTTGATGACAGTTTTTTGGGCAACTGCTCAAAAACCCTTAAAATCAGATGAACTTTTTGCTGATCAAGCCCCTTTAAACATAAAACTTAGTTATTCAAACAAAGAAGTAAATTCTAAGACAAATGATTCTACATTTATTGACACTACTTTAGAGTTTCTTCAGAATGAAAAATGGACTGCTATGGAGGTTCAACTTCGAGCAAGAGGTAATTTTAGACGTGCTGAATGTTATTTTCCACCTATAAAAATGAAGATAAAAAAGGATCAAAGGCAGGGCACCTTGTTTGATGGTAATAAGTCTCTAAAATTGGTACTTCCTTGTAAATTGGAATCAGAAAATAACGACAACATTCTACAAGAGTTTATAGCCTATAAGATTTATGAAAAAATATCTCCATTTCATTTTAAAACGAGACGTGTAGATATTGATTTTAACGAACAGAAGGGTAAAAAAATTAAAAATTTCCAACTCAAGGGGTTTTTGATAGAAGATGATAAGCAAGTTGCTAAACGTCATGAAGGAAAAGTTTTTGAGCGTTTTGTTCATCCTATGGGGATGCAACATTTAACTTCAGTTCAAAATGCTTTTTTTCAGTTTTTATTAGGGAATACAGATTTTTCGGTGGCCTATCAACACAATGGGAAACTGTTGTTTGTAAACAAAGAAATCATCCCTTTACCTTATGATTTTGATATGACAGGTTGGGTAGATCCTAGTTATGCAACTGTAAACACTACATTAGGGATTAATTCTGTACAGGAAAGAGTCTATAGAGGATTCAAAAGAGACCAAAAATACTTTGATGAAGTTCGTGCCCAATTCATCGACAAAAAAGAAGAATTGATACAAATGGTTTCAAGTTTTGAATCGGAGTTTTCAAACCCTAAAGAGTTTGACAACATGATAGATTTCATGAAAGACTTCTATGAAATTTTAGAAGATGATGCTGATTTTGAAAAAACCATAGTCGCAAAAGCGAGAACAAAATAAACTATTGTTCTGCATTTAACGCCTGTTTCATTTTTTCAAAAATTGCTGTGTTTTCATAGATTCCAGCAAACAATTTTGAAAAAGGACCATAGCTAAATACAGGAACCATTGCTGCGGAATGTCCCTCTGTGCTGAAGTCACCCTTCACTGTTGCTTTTTCAAGGTTTCCACCTTTTAAGGTGAGGCCTCCTGTTTCGTGATCTGCAGTTACAATGACTAATGTATTACCATCTTTTTTGGCAAAATCTAGGACTTTTTCAATGGTCTTGTCAAATTCTTTAAATTCAGAAACCATATAGTCCATTTCGTTTGCATGTCCTCCCCAGTCGATTTGCGACCCCTCAACGAGAAGAAAAAAAGGCTTTTTTCTTGCATCTAGTTTTTCTAAACTTGTAGCGACTAATTCATCTAAAGCAGGTGAGCGACCCTCTAATTTTTTTGGTGGTTCTTTTTTGTATGTTAAAAAACCAATTTTATCGGAGGTGGTATTTTGAAGTTCTTTTAAATCCGTGACAAATTCGTACTGATTCATTTCTTTGATTAAATCTCTTTTATCTTCTCGTTTATTAAAAAAATCCAGCCCCCCTCCTATGATTAGATCAAGGCTGTGTTGACTCAACTGAAGTGCGATGTCCTCATATAATTTTCTTGACGGTACTTTGGCGTAAAAAGAAGCAGGTGTAGCGTGAACAACGCTAGAGGTTACAACTAATCCGGTGGAATACCCCTTTTTTTGACTGAGCTCTAGTATGCTGGGCTGATGGGCATTGTTCTTATCAATACCTATAACGCCATTATACGTTTTAATTCCACATGCCATTGCTGTACCACTGGCTGCAGAATCGGTCACAAGTTGACCCAGCGCATGTGTTTTTGATAATCCAATAAATTCAAAATCTTCAAGTGCTATCGTATTGTTATTCGAGTACATTCCAGCAGTGATCTGGGTCAGACCCATACCGTCTCCTATCATGATAATTATATTTGGAGTTTCCTGGCTTTGAAGGAAAGAAAAGGTAGATAACAGAAGTAATAAAAAAGATTTTTTCATCAGTAAAATTTTATAGTCAAATATACAATTACTCAGTACATCACATGCAATCTTCAAATTATTTATTATTTGTAGGATTCATGAATTCCGTACCTTTGATTGAATATGCAAGACACCCAAAATTCTCCTATAGATATCGTTATTGCTTGGGTAGATGGATCAGATCCTGTTCTAACACAAAAGCGAAATAATTTTTTAAATAGCGATTTAAAATCAGCTCCTCCAGGGGCGGCGAAAACCCGTTTCCATTCTTTAAACGAGGTATGTTATTGTGTTCTTTCCATATTAAAATTTGCCTCTTTTGTAAGAAAAATAGTTATCGTTACCGACCAACAAGACCCAAAGGTCCATCCTTTGGTTGAAAAGTATTTTCCTGAACGCACAGAAGATCTTCGCATTGTGGACCATACAGAAATTTTTGAAGGATATGAGGAGTATTTACCCACCTTTAATAGTATTTGTATTTCAAATATGCTTTGGAGGATCAAGGGACTATCAGAACAATTTGTTTATTTCAATGATGATATTTTCTTGGTTCGAGAAGTGCAGCCTACAGATTGGTTTCGTAAAGGCCTTCCCGTGTTAAGAGGAAAGTGGGCGCTGCCTCCCTACGAGCGACTGGTTTGGGATCAATTAAAATCCTTTTACTGGGATAAGATGTTTGCGATTCATAAAGAACCTACACCCTCCTTTCAGGTTAACCAATGGAATGCTGCAAGACTTTTGGGATATACTTTTCGGTATTTTCGCTCTGGCCACACCCCTCTGGCAATGAGTAAAAAGCGCTTAAAAAAATTTTTTGAATCTCATGAAGAAGTTTTGATTCAAAATATAAAATACCGTTTCAGAAATTACAATCAATTCAACACGGTGGCTCTTGCAAATCATTTAGAAATTAAAGACGGAAACCAAAATCTTGATTCCATTCAAGCAGTTTACGTACAACCAAACAAGCGTAATAAAAATTATTTGGAAGAGAAATTCCATAAAGTAGCCAACCAAAAGCAAAAATTGTTCCTTTGTGTTCAAAGTCTTGAATTAGCCCCCTCAACTGTACAGGACCTTTTTTTTAAAAAAATGAATCGTCTGTTAGAAATAGAAATCTAACTCAAAATGAAAAAACCAGTAGCTGCCATAAGCATGTATCGAAATGCTCCTCTTTTTGTGGACAAATGGATCTCCTATTATGCAGAGCAGTTGGGGCATGAGAATTTGTATCTATTTGTGGACGGATTAGATCAACCTTTACCTAAGGAGGCTGAAAAGATCCATTGCTTTCAAATCCCACATAAGTCGTTTTCAAGAGCCAAAGGAGATCGTTTTAGAGCTAAAAAGATTTCGACTTTTGCTCAAAGTCTTTTTCCAAAATACAGTGCAGT
>VMCW01000051.1 GCA_008081175.1 Flavobacteriaceae bacterium | reverse complement strand
CTTGGGCTCTCCTTTTTTGATCAGCGTTGTGATCTCTCTGACTTTGGTTCGTGCTTTGGAGCAGTTAAATATTCCTGATCTTAAGATCAAATGGCCGAACGACATTTTGTCAGTAAATAAAAAAATAGGGGGAATTCTAATAGAAAATTTTTTCACTGGAGAAAAATTAAAAGCGAGTGTAATAGGTATAGGGTTAAATCTTAATCAAGAATCATTTTCTCATTTACCACATGCATCTTCGTTAAAGAAATCTGGAGGTGATCATTGGGATTCACAAGAAGTATTAGAACATTTGATTCCCTTTCTTGAAAGTGCCCTTTTTCTTACGGATTTTAAAAGTCGTAGGGAGTTGATGGAAGCGTATCACAATAGCTTGTGGAGATTTGGTGAACTCAGTTGTTTTATCTCAAAAAACAAGGTTTTTAAAGGACTTATAAAAAAGGTTGAAGCTGATGGCAGTATTTTGCTAAAAACGGAAAATGAGGAAAAAACATTTACTTTTCAAAATGTTAAAATGCAATATGACATTACTTATCTTTAGCATCCCATTCCGAAGGATTTTTCCTCCAGTTTTTTAAATGTTCTGCTTGTGCGGAATCAATTTGTTTTGTTTCTAATGCTTCTCTAATAAGATGAGAATAATCGCAAAGGGTTTGCAGTTTTAAGTTAACTTCCTGAAACGCAACGTCAGCTAAAGGAAATCCGTAAGTAAACAAGGCCATCATTCCTAAGACTTCTGCATTTTGATCTCTCAAGGCTTTCACGGCGTTCAAGCTACTCATTCCAGTACTGATAAGATCCTCGATTACAACTACCCTTTGTCCTGGGGAAAATTGTCCCTCAATTTGGTTTTTTTGTCCGTGTTCTTTGGGTTTTGGTCTAACGTAAATAAAAGGCTTTTCGAGTTCCTGTGCTACCAACATTCCAATACCTATAGCTCCTGTAGCCACACCCGCAATAATAAAATCACCATTGAATTCTTTTTTTATTTTCTCAGCAAGCGAATGACTTAAAAATTTTCTTATCTCTGGATAAGAAAGTACGATTCTGTTGTCACAATAAATTGGAGATTTCCAGCCACTAGCCCATGTAAAAGGATTTTCTGGATTCAATTTTATTGCATTAATTTGTAGTAGGTGAAGGGCAGTTTTTTTCGCTATATTTTCATCTATAATCATACACAAATGTATAAAGTTTTTTACAATCAAAAGCCGCTTCATTTCACTACTGATTTGAAAAACAATTCAGATCAAACTCCTTTGTTTTTCATCAAATATGCTCATCCTAAAGCTATTGTTAAGGCTTTAAAAAAAAAATCGGTCACCGAGGTTTTTTTATACCATCCCAAAGAAGAGCAGATGGAAAAACATTTATTTAAATTGTTTCCTGTAGTTCAAGCTGCTGGAGGTCTAGTAAAACATTCTAACGATTCTTTTCTGTTTATATACAGAAATAATAAATGGGACTTGCCAAAAGGAAAAATTGAAAAAAAAGAGATATTAATAGAAGGTGCAGTCCGAGAAGTGGTTGAAGAAACCGGAGTGTTAGATTTAACAGTTAAGAAACAGTTGCCTACGACGTATCATATTTATAATGCCAATGGTAAATTTAAATTAAAAAAGACCTGTTGGTTTTTAATGAAAACGTCCTATGATGGTGCTTTAAATCCACAAATAGAGGAAAATATTCAAAAAGCGGTCTGGAAAAAAAGAAATGAAATTCCAGAATTGTTAAAAAACGCTTACGAAAACATTAAAATTGTAATTGACTCTATAGAAAAATAGTCGCTATCTACTGTTTTTTACAGCATCAGGTACTAAAGAGGAATAGTCTCCTTTATGATGTATAATTTCTCTTACAATACTACTGCTGATATAGGCATAGTCAGCAGCGGTTAAAAGAAAAAGAGTTTCAATGCCCGATAGCCTTCTGTTCATTTGGGCGATGTTTTTTTCGAATTCGAAGTCAGCAGGGTTTCGAAGTCCTCTAATGAGGGCACTTGCTTCAACAGATTTACAAAACTCGATGGTCAGTCCTTGAAAAGAAAGTACTTTTACCTTTGAATCATGACCATGTGTTTTTTGGATGAAATCCATGCGTTCCTCTAGAGTGTACAAGTACTTTTTATCAGAATTTTCTCCAACTGCAATAATCAATTCATCACAAAGAGGTAGTGCTCTTTTGATAATGTCCTGATGTCCCAAAGTGATGGGGTCAAAGGAACCTGGAAATACAAATCGTTTCATAACAACTTCATTTTATTTTTCTGATTGGAATAATAGTTTGTCTAAAAAGTCTGATAGTTCCATTCCCATGGCTTCAACCTGTTGGGGCACAATACTCCTTTGTGTCATACCTGGCACAGAGTTGATTTCCAATAAATGAGGTAAGTCATCCACAATAATAAACTCACTCCTTACAACCCCTTTGAGACTCATTTTTGAGTAGATTTTTAAGGCCAACTCTTGTAGTTTCTTTTCCCAATGAGAAGGAATTTGAGCAGGAGTTATTTCTTCGGATTGACCTTCATATTTTGCAGCAAAGTCAAAAAAATCATTGCTTGTTACAATTTCTGTAATAGGTAATACCTGAATTTTATTATCAAATTTAGCAACACCTACAGAAACCTCTCTTCCTTCAAGTGCTGCTTCTATAATTAGTTGAGTGTCTTCTAGAAACGCCTTTTGAATGCTAGGCGCTAAATCTTCTTCACGATGTACTTTATATATTCCAAAACTACTACCAGCTCTGTTAGCCTTTACAAAACAGGGGAGTCCTACAGTCGCTAGAATAGCTTTCGAATCTATGGGATCTGTATGGTCTAAAGAAAAGTACTTTGCCGTAGGGATGTCCCATTCTCTCAAAACACTAAGACAATCTCTTTTGTTGAAGGTCAGTGCGGCATTGTAGCTGTCACAGCTAGTAAATGGGATTTTGAGAAGCTCCCATAGAGCAGCCAATTGCCCATTTTCTCCAACAGATCCATGAACCAAATTAAAGATAAGGTCCAATTGTATTGTTTTTAGAGAGGCATGTAGGCTAAAGTCTCCTTTTGAAACAACATAGGTATTTTTTTGATCGTCTTGTGCAGTCCAAGAATCTTCTGAAAGTACAATCAAAAAAACTTCCCATTTGCTTCTGTCAAGTGCGGCAAATACGGTCGCTCCACTTTGAAGTGAAATTTCATGTTCAGAGGAATACCCTCCGCAAACAACACCTACTTTTCTTTTTTGCATTTGGATTTAACTTCTCATTACAAAGGTATAGCATTTAAAACAATCAAAAAGCAGAGGTTTTATTATCTTAGCTTTCGAATTTTCGAGATGAATTTTTTACGTTTTCTTTTCAGTGGAATTTTTATAAGACAGCTCTTTAGAATGAGTTTGGTCTTGGTATTGTTTTTTTTTATTATTTCTTTCGGTTTGCGTTTTATAACCAATCACAATCAATACAAAAAAGTACCAGATTTACAGGGGGTGCTTTTGAGTGCTTTGCCTGAAATACTGGAAGAAGAATCACTGCGTTATGAAGTCATCGATTCTGCCCAATTTGTTCCATCACTCCCGCCACTCTCCGTTATTTCACACATACCAGAAGCAGGAAGTGAGGTAAAAGAGAACAGAAAAATATACCTCACCGTAAATCCTTCTGATTATAGAAAGGTGACGGTTCCCAATTTGATTCAAATAACCAAACGCAATGCAGAATCTCTTTTAAAGTCGACAGGATTTCAGTTGGGAGAGATCACCTATAAGGACAATATTGGTAAAGATATGGTTTTGGAAATCAAACATCGTGGTAACACAATTGAGCCGGGGGTACTTCTACCCAAAACCAGTAAAATTGATTTAGTTTTGGGAAATGGAATACGATAGTCCAAGTGAAGAAGAAGTGCATTCTTCTTCTGAGGCTCTTCATGAACATTATTCCTTTACTGCTGACCCAGGACAATCTCCGCTTCGTATAGATAAATTTTTGATGGCGCGTATAGAAAACGCAACGCGCAATAAAATCCAACAAGCGGCAAAGGCCGGGAGTATTTTTGTTGGGGATAATCCAGTAAAATCCAATTACAAAATTAAGGGAGGAGAACAGGTAAAGGTGCTTTTTGCACATCCGCCCTATGAAAATTTGCTTGTTCCAGAACCCATCAAATTAGAATTTGTTTTTGAAGATGAAGAACTTGTGGTTGTAAATAAACCCGCAGGACTAGTTGTTCATCCTGGACATGGGAATTATTCGGGAACACTTCTCAACGGTCTCTTACACCATTTTAAAGAAATGCCAAAAAACAGTAATGACCGCCCAGGTTTGGTGCACCGTATAGACAAAGATACCAGTGGTTTGCTTGTAGTTGCAAAGACCGAGACAACAATGACACACCTGGCAAAACAGTTTTTTGATAAAACTTCTGAACGAAAATACATCGCTTTGGTTTGGGGAGATTTTGATGAAGACTCAGGAACCTATACTGGAGCCATTGGTCGACATCCTAAAAATCGTCTTCAAATGGCTGTCTTTGAAGATAATTCTCAGGGAAAAGAAGCGGTAACACATTACAAAGTTTTGGAACGTTTTGGATATGTTACTCTTCTTGAGTGTCAACTCGAAACAGGGAGAACACACCAAATTAGAGCTCATATGAAACATTTTGGGCATCCTTTGTTCAATGACGCCCGTTATGGTGGTGATGCAGTAATTAAGGGAACGAGCTTTTCAAAATACCGACAGTTTGTGGAAAACTGTTTCTCTCTTCTTCCAAGGCAGGCACTTCATGCAAAAACCCTTGGTTTTACTCATCCTAAGCTAGGAACGTTTATGCAGTTTGACTCTGAGTTGCCAGATGATTTTGTTGAGCTTATAGACAAGTGGCGCAACTATGCGCAACATAAGAATTTATGATAGTTCTATATAGAGCTTTGATTTAAAGCACTTGTTTGGCCTTTGAAAAGAGTGTACTTTTAGATCAAAATTAAGGATTATGAAAATACTCGTTTCACCAGCAAAATCGCTTGACTTTGAAAAGGTTTTACCCGTTACTCATACAACTGTTCCTTATTTTGAAAAAGAAGCAACTCAAATAAATGAGTTACTTAAAAAGAAATCCCCAAAGAACCTCCAGAAACTAATGCACATTTCTGAAAAATTAGCTCAACTCAATTGGGAACGCAACCAGCAGTTTGCTTCTTTTGAAGATCAACCTAAAAAGAGTAGAGCAGCTGTTTTTGCTTTTAATGGAGATGTATATACAGGGCTGGATGCTTACACTATGAAGGAAGATTCAATAGGACACCTACAAAAGGAACTTCGAATTCTATCTGGGCTATACGGTATATTAAAACCTTTAGATGCAATACAAGCTTACCGTTTAGAAATGGGTACTGTGTTAAAAATTGGAAGGTCAAAAAACTTGTATGAATTTTGGAAACAAAAAGTCACACAACGTTTAAACGAAGAGCTCACCGATGGAGAGATCATAGTGAATTTAGCCAGTAAAGAATATTTTAGCGTTCTAGACACCAAGTCATTAAAGGCTCCCTTGGTAAGCCCAGAATTTAAAGACTACAAAAATGGTAAACTCAAGATCATTTCCTTTTTTGCTAAAAAAGCACGAGGTATGATGGCACGATATCTTATTGATCATAAATCCACTGACTTAAACCACATTAGGGCATTTGAATCTGAAGGATATCGTTACAGCGAAGAGGCGACCTCTTCAGAATTTAATCCTGTTTTTATTCGTTAAGATTTCGTTTTCTTTTTGGATTTAGTTCGTTTTCTTCGAACTCCGTAAGAACCATTAAAAATTTTTCCTTTACGTGTCTTTTTGTCTCCTTTTCCCATGGTATTTTAGATTTGGTTTTCTAAAATACACATTTTGATATTTATTTCAACTGAGGTGCTATACCTAAAACATTTTCTTTGATGTAGCGCTCTAAAAATTGCCTAGTTATGTAACTGCTCCCTTCTAAACTTTCTGGGACTAATAATTGTTTTAAATCTAGCTTTAAATAGGCTTGGAGCATAGGAACAGAAAGAGGGGCATAACTGTAATGCCATGGTTCATAATAAAATCCTTTCCTTTTCGGATCGTTTGTATAGGGGAGAACAAAACCAAATTGTTCTGCGTGTGTGTCCATCCATTTTTTTAGTTCAGCATAAGGTCCCTTATCATGAAATTTTTTCGCTACTAAGACATCTCCTTCTTGTTCTTTGGATCCATCTATAAGGTCAACATCTGTCCCCCAGTGGTGTCTCGAGGTTCCCGGTAGGGTGGAGTATTCAATTATTTTGGCAATGTTTTGTTCAGGAGTCAAGCCAAGTGTGGCGTTGTAGGTGTATTTTCTATTCCAAATCGCTTGTTGTCTTTCATAGGAGCGGTAGGGAGATACAATTTCTAATTCTATTCCTGCCTTTCTTGCTGCTTTTTGCATGGCTTCAAATGCTTTCCCTGCCTCTGGAAGTAAAGCAATCGAGTTGTTGTAGAATACGGGTTTGCTGCGACCCAATAGTTGTTCTTTGGTGAAGGAGTATTCTTGACCCGTAACCAAAAAGGAAGTAAAGAGCAATGTAAAGTATAAAAGGGGTCTATGCGTCATGAGAATAATTTTTTATAAAGCGTTGATGGGTGCCTATGGGTACAATATCAAAGGGATCTCCTACAGGCTGAAACCCATTCGAAAGATAGAGAAGGCTTGCTGAAATACGGGCATTGAGCCAAATGCATTCTGGATTCAGTTGAAATTGAATTTTTTTTAAGAGCTGTTGTATTAACTGGGTTGCAACTCCTTTTCTTTGGTGATTAGGGGCTACTGCTATAGCTCTTAATTGAACTCCTGTTTTGTCTGGATACTGAGGACAAGGGTTTAAAAAAGCACTTCCAATACCTATCAGATCGTTTTCAAAAAATGCGCCCAGATGAATCGTCTCTGGTGCGTCATCACCCTCTAGGATACAGCTGCTTAAAGGCCTACCTTTTCTCAAAAGTGCATGTCTTAATGGATAGGTGTCTTCTGCAGTTATTTGAGTAATCTCAAACTTCATTTCAATAAAATTAACAACAAATGGGATATAAATTCATCTTACAAAAACTATCTTTATAAAAACTTACTTCCTTGAAGTTTATAAAACTTTTTAAAGTGTAGTCATAATGTTGTAAAAGCTTCATTTTGACATTTAAAAGTGTAAAATATGCATCAGATGAAAAATAGTGTTTTTTTGTGGTTTTCTTTTCTTTTTTCGCTTTTTGTTCTAGGACAAGAGCGCAGATTAATCAAAGGACAGTTGTTCTATAAAAACACGAAAGTAATTGCAGCAAATGTTGTCAATAATACCGCTCAAACCAATACCATTACAGACAGTGATGGTGCTTTTGAAATCGAGGTGGCTTTGGGAGATGAAATCCTTTTTTCGTCCGTTCAGTATCAAATTCGAAGTGTAAAAATCACAGAAGAAATTCTTTCTAAAAACAGATTAGTTGTTTCCGTAAATGAAAACATTACCCAACTGAGAGAGGTAATTGTAACTACAGAGGATGTAGAAAAATTTTTGGATTTAAAAGAAGAAGAATTCAAGGGTTTTGATTACGAGGACGATAAATCTTCAAGTTTGGTTAATCGCGCTGCTGATGATCGACAACTTTCCAATGGAATTGACTTTGTAAATATTGCAAGACTTTTAGCAAAAGCACTTTCTAATAAAACTCAGGAAGAAAAAATGAGGATGAAACCCAGTGAAATACTCCCTCTTGTTTTTGACGAACGTTTTTTTGAAAATGATCTGGGCATTGAAAAAAGTCAAATCATGGGATTTTTGGAATATATTGACAGTAAAATGAAAACAAGTGCTTTATTAAAAAAAGAAAAAGAATTTCAGCTCATTGATTTCTTAATCAATGAGAGTAATGCGTATAAGTCTATTGTACAGGAGTAAAAAAAGTTTGTCATGCCTTTATTTTTCTCGTTTTTATATCTTTTGATGAATATTGTAGCTTCCCTACCCAAGGATCACAAGTTTTATGTCAGTACAACCACATTGGATTTCAAAGAAGCGTCAGCTAGTATTCAAATCACTAGCCAGTTTTTTATTGATGACATTGAAATGCTTTTGAGAGAATTCCATGAGGAAATTCAGCTTGCCCCAGATTCTGATAAAACTAAAGTAGATGTGCTGTTTGAAGGAGTACTCAAACAATACTTTCGCATTCAAATAGACAATCAAGATCAAGATTTTAACTATTTGGGAAGAGAATATAAAAATGAAATCCTACAATGCTATTTTGAGCTGAATGTTCCTGAAAGCGCACAAATCCTTCGTGTGCAAAACAGTATGTTATTCAGCCTTTTTGAAGAACAACAAAACATACTCCATTTTAAAAGTAAAGAAGGAAGAAAAAGTGCACTTTTATATAAAGGAAAAGAACATGAAGTTTTTTCGCTATACTAGGTGGTAAATTACTTTGTATATTAGACCTCCCTAAAAAAACAACAAATTAGATTATGAAGAATACAACGTTATTTTTGAAGTTCGTCTTTACCTTTTGCGTATTAACTTCTTTTGTTTTGTCTGCACAGGTGCAGCAAGGACATATCAATCAAAATAAATTCAGACAGCTGTACGATCAGTTTGCTGATCCAAACAAATACCACAATGCTTCTGGAGCACCAGGAGTGGAATATTATCAACAAAAAGTTGACTACGTTATGAACGTAGAACTGGATGATGAAAAAAGTCAACTTTATGGTGAAGAGACGATCACCTATACCAACAATTCACCAGATCAACTTCCTTACTTGTGGCTTCAGTTGGATCAAAATATCCGACAAAAAGATTCTCCAGCACTTGAAAAAAATGGTGCAGGGAGTTCATTGACCGAAAGACCCTCTTCTTTTGTAAGCAACTATGTAAAAGATCCTTTTGACGGAGGATTTAATATTGATTGGGTGGTAGATGCTCAAAACAAGCCTTTACCATATAAAATCAATCAAACCATGATGCGTGTCGATTTACCTAAAGCATTGGCTCCCGGAGAGGTTTATGTGTTTAAGATCAAATGGTGGTATAACATCAACAATCACGTTGAGGGACGTGGACGTTCAGGTTATGAATATTTTGAAAAAGACGGCAACAAGGCGTATGTCATTGCTCAGTTCTTTCCAAGAATGTGTGTATACAATGATGTAGAGGGGTGGCAAAACTATCAATTTTGGGGCAATGGAGAGTTTGCCTTGGAATTTGGTGATTATGAAGTAAACATAACTGTGCCCTCAGACCACATCATGGAGGCTACTGGAAGTCTGCAAAACCCTAAGGAGGTTTTAACACGTGAAGAATACAAAAGATTTCAAGATTCAGCAACAAGTTTTGACAAACCGGTAATCATTGTCAATCAGGAAGAAGCTACTGCAAAAGAGGCAGGGTTTTCCAAAAAGAAAAGTACCTGGAAATTCCATGCAAAAAATGTTCGTGATTTTGGATTTGCAACCTCAAGAAAATTCATTTGGGAACGTCAAGCAGTCCAGATTGGTAATCAAAAAGTTATGGCAGTTTCTCTCTATCCTAAAGAAGGAAACCCTCTTTGGGAAGCCTACTCTACTAAAGCAGTAGTTCAGACCTTAAAAACATATTCAAAATTTACTTTTGATTACCCTTATCCCAAAGCAGTGTCTGTTCATGCCAAAAATCAAGGGATGGAATACCCTATGATTTGTTGGAATTATGGTCGTCCAAATGAAGATGGAACCTATTCTGATCGTACCAAATTTGGAATGATAAGTGTAATTATACACGAGGTAGGACATAACTATTTTCCAATGATTGTGAATTCAGACGAACGTCAGTGGGGTTGGATGGATGAAGGATTGGATACGTTTGTGCAATATTTGACAGAACAAGATTTTGGGGTATCCCATCCTGAGGCCATTGGAGCTCTTGAAAACTATCCTTCAAGAAGAGGAGATCCCCAAAAAATTGTTCCTTATATGGCAGGCAATCAAGAGTTTATTTCCCCTATAATGTCTAACCCAGAAAACGTATATCAGTTGGGGCCTAACGCTTATGCCAAGCCGGCTACAGCTTTAAATATTTTGAGAGAAACGGTGATGGGTAGAGAAGCTTTCGATCACGCTTTTAGAACCTATGCTCAACGTTGGATGTTTAAACATCCCACACCAGAAGATTTTTTCCGAACAATGGAAGATGCTTCGGCAATTGATCTTGACTGGTTTTGGAGAGGGTGGTTTTATACTACAGATGTGGTAGACATAGGCGTAAAAAGTGTAAAGCGTTATTATTTTTCTGATACTCCAGATCAAAAAACC
>VMCW01000025.1 GCA_008081175.1 Flavobacteriaceae bacterium | reverse complement strand
TCCACTAAAGTTTTTTCTAACGGGGGCGATTCCAACGGCTTGCCAACCAATAGTTCCTTTTTGATCCGCCCAGATCATATTTTCGCCCGGAATATTGCTGTAGGCACAAGCGGCCCTAAATTCTTCCCAATTTTTAGCTTGATCCATTCGAAGCGAAGCAAGGTAGGGAGCCCCTCCAGGTTCTAGCCAGGCACAGCGTACAGCATAGGCTTTTAGTGCTTTTTTATTGAGATAGGTAACAGGCCCATGCAGGCTGTAATACAGTTCAACTTCCTGTGTTGGCCCTCCTTTTACTTCTATCTGCTCTTGAATAACTGTAAAATCTTTCCACTGACCGTTGTGTTTGTACTGTAACGGATTTTTTGGATTGAGGTCGTATTGGTAAAGGTCTTCACCATCGGTTCTAAAAACAGTAAGCCCCCAAGCCCCATATTCATTGTGTCCAATGGAGATGCCCGGAATTTCAGGTTCTCCACCTCCAATGACATTCCACCCGGGCGCCACTAGATGTGCCATATACCTCAAAGAGGGAACAGCGATTCTACGGTGCGGGTCATTGGCCATAGCAGGATGACCGTCAGCTGTTTTTGATCCACTCAACACCCAATTGTTACTCCCAAGCGCAAGCGAGTCTTTAGAAAGCTCATTGTATTGATTCAAGACAGCCACCGCCTCGGAACTGCGATAAGCTTCCAGGAGGTGCTCTGGCTTAAATTGCACCGATTTTCTAAAGGCTTGATAAGGGGCTAGTAATGGCTCAAAGAGCAGCTCCCGATCTATTTTAGGGTCAAGATCAAGTTGGGGTTCTTTAGGATGAAACCAAAGGAGCTCTTTTACTTTATCTGGCCCTATCTTTGCTACCGCCCTACCGATTTGAAGCTCTTCACCAATATTTCCAAGCAAACCTTGGTGTCTTGAGATCACGACCTCTGGAGTCCACTTTTGGGGGAGTAAGCCCAGCATTTTAAAAGGAAGAGGAAGTTTTTCGGGAGTGGTCAAAATTTCTGCAATGTATCGATTCACACCATCTACATAGGCTTCAATTATTGCTTTTCCTTCGGGATGATAGTGGTTCAGTTCCGTATCCAGATCCCCTCGGTATTTGAATAAGCGCGTACCGATGTCTCTATTCAATTCTTCAGGACCTAAAAGCTCCGCTACGGTTCCAGTTGCTTGTCTTCTCCAAATCTCAAATTGAAACAACCGATCCTTTGCGGCGGCATATCCCTGTGCAAAAAATAAATCGTGCTGGTTTTGGGCATAAATATGATTGATTCCCCACTGGTCTCTGAGAATTTCAACCGATTCTTGTAGCCCCTTTACCTGGAGGGTTTCCGTTGAAGAGGATTCCTTTGCATCGCAGCATAGAAAAAGAATACTAAGTAGAAATAGTGAATATAGTCTCATAATAAATGAAATTAGAGTGCATCAGAAGTTTTGATAAAACGGGTTTTTAGATCAACATTGTCCATCTCTTTATCCAAGGGAAACATGGGCCTGTTGATTCGCTTGTAGTCCAATCGTTCCAGATCCTGATCCACACCTCCAGGGGTGAGCGCCATGATCCAATCTCCTCTCATGGCATAGAGCTCAGGGACGAGATAACCAATTTTTACCACCAGAATATCTGCTGCTCTTGGATTCAACCCCAGTTGAGTAAAGTCTTTTTCACGATGATAGGGTTTGCGTTTTTTAGTTACGATAACGCGAATACTTCCAACACGAACGACCACCTCTGTTTCTGCATGTATATCTCCTTGATGAATGGCCTCTACTACCCCTTCAAGAAGAAGAGGAGGCGCGTAGCGATCATCTACTTGAGCACCTACCTTTGCAGTGACTTTGTTGTTTACTCCTACTTTCAACGCTGCTTCAATCAGTTCAGGACCAGGAATAGAAGCGTAGATTAATTCAGGGCCAGAGGATTTTTGAAAAGCGTTGTTTTGCAAAAGTTCTCTTAGAGTCCAGGTTACATCTCCAGCACCGCCAGCTGTTGGGTTGTCTCCCATGTCACTTATGATAAACGGTTTTTTGTTAGAACGAAGAGCTAAAGAAAGACTCTCTTCTAAAGTTGCTGTGGGAGCAACAAATTCAAACTCTTTGCGAACCTCCCAAAAATGAGTAGCCAATTGTTCAGCACCCGCACTTACTGCCTTCTTGTCATCACCAGTAACCATAACAACAGCGTGGTTTCTTGGCTCATCAGCCCAAGCATAACCGATCCAGATCGCCGCATCGATTACACCTTCTTTTTCAACCACCTCAGGGATTTTTGCATACAGGCTTTTACCAGGTTCAATTCGTGTACTGGTCTTTTCTCCAGGTAATAATATAGGGACAGGGATCCAGGCCTTGTATTTGGGCTTGCCTTTACCTGAGCGCAATCGCTCCAAGAGATTGTCTACTGCGCGTTGCTTCGATTCCAAAGCATCTTCATGGGGTGCCATGCGGTAGCAAGTGATCAGGTCTGTGTGTTCTGCTAAACGTTTAGAGACATTGCCGTGGAGGTCCATAGAGGTGGAGATCAAGGGCTTTGTTCCTATAAGTGCACGGATTTTTTGAATAAAATCCCCTTCAGGATCTTCTAGCCCCTCTACACTCATCGCTCCGTGTATGTCAAAAAACAAGCCGTCAATGGGCAATTCATTTTCAAGCATTGCCAAGGTCTTTCCTACCAAAGAATCATAGGCTTGACGCGTAACAATACCCCCCGGCAAGGCGTGTCCTCTAAGTGTAGGCGCCCATAGGGCCGCTTTTCTTTGTGGACGCTCCTCTTGTAAAAAGGGGTAGTAGGTAAAAACGTCTTCTCCTTCACGAGCCAAAAAAGCGGCAGCCTCTGTTTTTGCAGGAGAAAAAGTACTGGATTCTATTGCTAAGCCTGCAATTGCAATTTTAGGAAGTTTAGACTTTTCGGACGGGACTGTGGATTGACAACCAAAAAATAAGACATAAAAAAGAGAAGAGAACAGAAGGGTTCGTAAAGAGTATGGCATAAACTAAAGAATTTATCTAAAGATAAAACTTTCCAATACAAATCAACAAATCTCTATACTGGGATTCATTTAAAAGAAATTGGGGCTGAGGAACAAGATTTTTTTATTTAATAGTTATCTTGAGTACATTAAACGAATGAATTTAAACAAACTATAGTCAATGAAACATTTATGAATAACAGTAGATTACAAACCTACAGGACCATTCAGGATGTTCCCTCTGACCATAGATTAACACTTATTAGTAACAGATGAAACAAGTTTTTTATTGGTCCTTTGTGGCAGCTTTAGCGGGACTTCTTTTTGGTTTTGATACCGTTGTTATTTCCGGCGCAGACAAAAAATTGCAAAGCCTTTGGAACTCTTCGGATGCATTTCATGGAACGGTAGTCATGGCAATGGCACTTTGGGGCACGGTTGTAGGGGCACTCTTTGGTGCAATACCTACCCAACGCTTAGGTCGTAAAAAGACCCTTTTGTGGGTGGGTGTTTTTTACACGGTGTCTGCTGTAGGCTCCGCCTTGGCAAATGATCCAATCAGCTTTGCTGCCTTCCGTTTTATTGGAGGCTTAGGCGTTGGAGTTTCTACCATAGCAGTACCTGCGTACATTTCAGAAATTGCTCCGGCAAAAAGAAGAGGCCAGCTGGTGGGAATGTACCAGTTCAGCTTGGTTTTTGGAATTCTATTGGCTTTTATTTCTAACTATCTGTTGCGAGATATAGGTGAAAATGCTTGGCGTTGGATGATGGGGGTAGAAGCTTTTCCAGCAGTAATGTATACCTTATTGTGTTTTGGTATCCCAAGAAGCCCTAGATGGCTCATCTCAAAAGGGATACATGATGAAGCCAAGGAGGTCTATCACCAAATCGATCCTGAAGCTTCTTTTGATCAATTAGTCAAAGAAATGGACAATTCAAGTGAACAGGAGAACAGAGAAGAATCGATTTTTGATAAAAAATATCGTTTCCCCCTAAAACTGGCTTTTTTAGTTGCTTTTTTCAATCAACTTTCGGGTATAAACGCCTTTTTATACTATGCTCCGAGAATCTTTGAAGAAGGAGGTCTGGGAGAAAGCACCTCTTTGCTGAGCAGTGTGGGGATAGGGCTTACCAATTTGATCTTCACGTTTATAGGAGTTGCTTTGATTGACAAACAGGGACGAAAAAAACTGATGTATTACGGTTCTTTTGGTTATATCATCTCGTTGAGTTTAGTAGCATGTGCTTTTTATTTTCAGTGGGGGGGACTATTAATCCCTATTTTTCTTTTCCTCTTTATTGCCGCTCATGCCATAGGTCAGGGGGCAATCATTTGGGTGTATATTTCTGAAATTTTCCCCAACCACCTTCGCAATTCTGGGCAGGCTTTTGGGGTGAGTGTACACTGGGTTCTCGCAGCGGTCATTCCTTCTTTTGTACCCCTTTTATTTGCTAGTATAGGAGCTGCCGTTGTCTTTTCCATTTTTGCCTTTTTTATGGTCTTGCAATTGCTGTTTGTCCATTATATGATGCCCGAAACGCGAGGGATTTCTCTGGAGGAACTGAGCAAAAAATTGATTGCAGACAACAAGAACAAATAATATGATTTTTAGAAAAGAAAATACCGTTCTTTGTATGCTGCTTTTGGCTTTACTAAGTGCTTGTGGAACCTCAGAAAAAAAAGAGAATCAAAAGGAGATGAACAAAGAAAACGTTGAAGAATCGCGGTATCGTCCAAACTTTCACTTTACACCAAAGAAAAATTGGATGAACGACCCCAATGGGATGTTTTACTTAAAGGGGACTTACCATTTGTATTTTCAGCATCATCCAGAATCCAGTGTTTGGGGACCAATGCATTGGGGACATGCTATAAGCAAAGACTTAATTCATTGGGAGGAACAACCCATCGCATTATATCCCGATGCACTGGGAACTATTTTTTCTGGAAGCGCTGTAGTGGATTACAACAATACTTCTGGTTTTGGAAAGGAAGGTCAAACGCCCATTATTGCTATTTACACCAATCACGACGCTGAAGCGGAACAAAAAGGATCACAATTGTTTCAAACTCAAAGCATGGCCTACTCTTTAGACGATGGACAAACCTGGACGAAACACGCTGAAAATCCAATAATTGAAAATCCAGGCATTCGAGATTTTCGCGATCCCAAGGTCATCTGGTATGAAAAAGATCAAAAGTGGATTTTGATACTAGCAGCAGCACAGATTACTCAGTTTTACGAATCCAAAGATTTAAAAAAGTGGACCTTTTTATCCTCTTTTGGTGAAGGAATAGGAAATCACAACGGAGTTTGGGAATGCCCGGACCTTTTTGAACTTCCTGTAAAAGGAACTAAGGAGACCAAATGGGTGCATTTGGTGAGCATCAATCCTGGAGGTCCCAACGGTGGGAGTGCGACACAATATTTTGTTGGAGATTTTGACGGCAAACAATTTACCGTAGACCCTAATTTTCAAAAAGAAATGGAGCAAGAGCATCGTTTTTGGACCGACTTTGGGAAAGACAACTATGCGGGCGTGACCTATTCCAACTGGAAAAGCGAATCAAAAGGGGTCTTGTATCAAGGGTGGATGTCCAACTGGGAATACGCCCAAGAAGTGCCTACAAGCCCTTGGAGGAGCGCCATGACCACCGCTCGAGAACTTGAGTTAGTGACAGAGCAACCCGGTCACTACCGTTTGCGATCAATAGCTCACTCCAATTGGGAACCCTATATCTCCAAGACTATTGAAAAAAAATTGCTGCCTCTGGAAGGAGAAACAACACTTGTTGATGAAAAGGACATTGACCTATCTGGGGCAATTGCTCAAATGGAACTCTCAAAATTGGAAAACACAACGTATACGTTTGTTCTTGCCAACAGCAGCGGCGATTCGTTGAAGTTCGGTTATAACCACAATGAAAAACAGTTTTTTATTGATCGTAAACAGTCAGGACAAGTAGATTTTTCGAAGACCTTTGGCGCGAAACCCTCTCTTGCACCTCGGTTTACTTCAAAGGAAACACTAGAAATCAAATTCATTTTAGACAAGGCCTCTATCGAATTGTTTTACGATGAGGGAGCCACTGTTATGACAGAGATTTTCTTTAGCAACGCTCCTTTTCAAACATTAAGCCTTATTACTTCAGCGGAGCAGTCTCGTGTAGAGGCATTTAGTATTAAAGAATTAAAAAAAGTAAACTAATATTTTTGTAATTGAATGAAAATAAGTTTTCATAAAGTTGAACTTAAAAAGCGCTTTCCACTAGCAATAAGTAGAGGAATTCGCTACCATTCGGAAAACATTTTTGTACGTTTTGAAAAAGACGGTTTGATTGGATGGGGTGAAGCAGCACCAGGAGATACAGAAGGGGCAAGTACCCCCGAAGCAGTACAACAAGCACTGGAAGAGTTTGTTGCCACAGGAATCGAAGGATATTCCATACAGGCATTGTATGATCGCGCTCGCGAAATGAAAACACCTCCCTGTGCTTATGTAGGCTTGGACATAGCCCTTTGGGACTGGACAGCAAAAAAAGCACAAATGCCGCTCTATCAGTTGCTCGGCTTTCCAAAGGCACATACACCAACCTCCGTAACCATAGGAATCAATCCACCAGAGGTAGTAAAAGAACGCATACCTCTTATTATGGAAGGCTCATCAATAAAGTCTCTTAAAATAAAATTAGGCGCTCCAGATGGGATAGAAGCAGATAAAGCAATGTTTGAACAAGTCCTAGAAAGCGCAAAAAACTACGCCGTTAAAATCCGTGTAGACGCCAATGGCGGGTGGGATGTTTCTCAAGCAAAACATATGATGCAGTGGTTGGCCGATCGAGGAGTGGACTATATCGAACAGCCCTTAAAAGAGGGAGAAGAGGCACATCTTAAAGAGCTGTATGACCAGCGGCCTTTACCCATTTATGTAGATGAGTCCTGTCGTTTTTGTGAAAACATACCTCATTTTGCTGCCCATGTTGATGGTGTAAATATGAAGTTGATGAAGTGTGGAGGAATCACAGAAGCGTTACGCATTATAGCTACGGCACGAGCGCATGGGTTAAAAACAATGATAGGCTGTATGAGCGAATCTTCTGTAGCAATAGCCGCCGCCGCCGCCCTTACTGGAGGGATAGATCACATCGATCTAGACTCGCATTACAATTTAGCACCCGATCCTTCTAATGGAGCCCCAATGGTTGATGGGGTTACGCTCCCCCCTGATGTTCCTGGACATGGAGCGGAATTAAAACAAGAATTTTATGCTGGATATTAAACAAAAAGTTGTGGTTTATATGGAAGGCCATATAGACAGCGACTATGGTAAAATGGGGATAGGAGTAGCGCGCTACCTCAAAAACCCTATTGTTGGAATTGTTGACACAACTCACGCAGGGAAATCGATGCAGGACTTTTTTGAACTACCTAGGGCTATTCCCATCCTTAAAAGCCTTCAAGAGGCGGTTGCCCTCGGTGCAGAGGTAATGATATTGGGTATTGCCCCTTCAGGAGGCAGAATTCCTGAGACGTGGACCCCCATCATTAAAGAAGCATTGGAGGCAGGTTTGTCCATCGTCAATGGACTTCACGACTTGTTGTCTCCCAAATGGAGCAATTCCATCAAAAACCCAAAGAATCAGTGGATATGGGACGTTCGTATCCCCCAATTTATCCCGGCAATAGCTACTGCTCAGGCAGCTGCTCTTCCCAATAAAAGAGTGTTGTTTATTGGCACAGATATGGCTGTAGGAAAGATGACTTCAGGCTTAGAAATTTACCAAGAATTACTCAAACAAAAACAGAAAGTAGGTTTTGTAGCTACAGGTCAAATTGGAATAACCATTATGGGTAGAGGAATACCCTTAGATGCCTTTAAACTCGATCACGCCTGTGGTGCTGTAGAACAGGCTGTCCTTGAACAGGCCGACAAAGATATTGTGCTTGTAGAGGGGCAAGGATCCTTACTTCATCCAGGAAGTTCTGCAACCTTACCTCTGATGCGAGGAAGTTGCCCTACTCATCTAGTAATGTGTATACGAGCGGGTAAAAACACACTTCGAAGTCCAGAACACATTGTTGTTCCTGATCTCAACGAATTTATAGCATTAAACGTAAGCTTGGCGACTGTTTTAGGAACCTATCCTCAAGCCAAAGTGATCGGAATATGTGCAAATACAAGCAAGTTGACAGAAAGCGAGGCCAAAAAATTTCTAACGGATTTAGAACAAAAAACAGGAATTCATGTGACCGATCCGGTTCGTTTTGGTGTTCGTGATATTACGGCACAGCTTTTAAAAAGTTAGTACATTTTTTCACGACTTACTTGCTGTGGTGGGGGCAAACCCTTTTCAAGCTGTTCAAAACAATTTAGTACTTGCAAAACACCCTCTCTGGGGTAGGTCAAACTGGCAATATGAGGAGTGATTTTTACTTTAGGATGTGACCATAAAGGACTGTCTACAGGAAGGGGTTCTTCTTCAAAAACATCCAAAAAAGCACCCGAAAGAAGCCCTTCATCTAAAGCCCTAAGGATGTCTTTTTCAACCTGAACGCTTCCTCTGGAAACATTGATCAGGTAGGTAGGCTCTGCAAATTGCTCAAAAAGGGAATAGTTTAGCAGGCCTTTTGTTTTTGGAGTGAAAGGAACAGTACAAACCAGAACATTCAGGGATTTTATAAACTGATCCCATTCTCCCGCTACAAAAGAAGGAAAAGGAGTTTTTTTGGGTGAATGGGAGTAACCTACAACAGAAAAGCCTAATTGCTGGACTTTATGAGCAACATCCATTCCCAAATGACCAATACCCAAAACCCCCACACGTACAGGACGTTCTATAAATTCAAATTGAGCCCAATGCTTCTGCTGTTGTGCTGCTTGAAATTCATACCAAGATCTATGGTGGTTTAAAAGAGCCATTAAAACATAATTACTCATAGAAAAAGCCATTTGAGGATCTACCACTCTACAGATAGGCAGGTGTTTTGGAATGGTCTCATCTGCGAGTACGTGGTCCACACCAGCGCCCATAGAAAAGATAAGTTTTAAGTTCACAAAGGGCTTCAGCGCTCCTTTGGGTTGTTTCCAAACCATAGCACAAACAATCTCTTCCGGCCGGTCTGTTTCTGTGCCAATTAATAGCGGAATGTGCGGGGCTATTTTCTCAAATTGTTCCTTCCACTTTTGTGTGGGCACAGGAGGAGCAATGATGGTAAAACGCATATGTCTTTTTTTTAGAAGTCGATTAAAGATAGGTTAAAATTGTCTCTTTAGAAGAAACTCTCCAGACCTGTTTTTATTCTGTTGTTTCTCGTTGGCCTCAGGTTTCTTTAGCGTTTTTGTTTGGTGTTTTTACAGTTGGCGGCAATATCTTGTGCTCAAGCCGTTTGAAGGATGTTTATTTACAGTGATAGTCAGCGGCTCGAGTTGCGATTTGGTTATTTGGCTTTACATTCACTTTGTACCCTAGGGAATTGGCCCAGCCTTTGGCCGCAGCAACCAATTTATGTGATTTGAAATTTTCGTCTTCGTTGTAGTCCATGTCTATTTGAATTTTTAAGGCAATTTTTTGGGTCAGCCATTCTGCCAAATCAATGCTGTATTCCGCCTCTTTCCATAGACGTGTCCACATATCTGAAATGAGATCTTTACGCGATTTACTAAAAATATAGTGCACCCCTCTCGACCCAAACCGATAGGCAATCACGGTTGTATAGCGTGTTTCTTTATTGATATTTTGCGAATCGGTACCGATGTGAATTTCCGTGTAGGGATAATTCTTGATGATCTCCAAGGTATGGTTCACCGGATCGACCCGTTCTCCTTTTATGTTTTTAAACAGCAGCATAAACTCTGGTCTAAGTTAAAAAATAGTAATTTGCTTAGCACTGAATACAAATGATTATGACTAATATTTTATTTACAATTTGCAATACGGGAATCCTAATTGCTTGGGGAGTACTTCTCTTTGCTCCTGGAAAGGCGATTTCCAAACCGTTGATCGCATTTCCATGGGTTCCGCTTTTCCTCAGTCTTTTTTATTCGTATTTTATTCTCGTTTCAGGAGGGTTGGCCGAGGCAGATTTTTCTACTTTAGAAGGAATTGTAAAGCTTTTTCGACAAGCCACTCCAGAGTCTGCTGCTGCAGGATGGTTACATTATCTGGCTTTTGACTTTTGGGTAGGGGCATGGATGGTGCGCCACAGTCAAAAAAACCGTATCAGTCACCTGTATATATTCATTCCTTTGTTGTGTACTTTTCTCTTGGGACCAATAGGAATACTGACCTATTCTTTGGTTTATTTCTTTAAAAAAAGAATTACTTGGGCCAGATAAACTGTAGTTGCTGATTTAGGTCAGGATGAAGAGAATAAGCTACGGGACAGGTACGCGCTGCACGCTCCAATAAGGTCTGGGTTTTTGTGTCGAATCGCTGTACAAAAGTTATTGAAATT
>VMCW01000183.1 GCA_008081175.1 Flavobacteriaceae bacterium | reverse complement strand
GTGCATTAAAACGGCAGGATTACCTACTTGATCAAATGTTTGAAGGGCATCCACTACAACTCCCCCACTTAATGGGGCTATATTATCACGATTGGATTTTAGAGCATATAATTCAACAACACTTCCGTCTGCTATAGGCTTTCCCCATGCAAAACGAATGTAACGGTATTCTGATGGAAGTAGTCTTCTAACATCTGGTTGGTTGAGATAACTCATAATTAAATTGCTATCCCGAGCAGCAAATTGTGCTAAAACAGGACCTCCCTGAAAACCTTGTCCTACAATCCGGTCTAAAATAGGATTAGTGGTAGGTGCAGTCAGAGAATCTTGAGTAGCTACATCAGCTAATAAGTCATCGATCTCAGAACTTTGGTCTTTCTCGCTGTTCTCTTTAAGTGTGTTTTTATCCTTAGCTTGTTCACCCAGCAAAGTATTGGCTTCAATCAAGAAACTAAAAAGCTCATCGTTTTTGTAAGTTTCCCAAAACTCGAGCTGTGCAGTACTTTGTAGTAAGTTCTGAACACGATCTACATCTTTAGCACCTGGTAATTCTACTAAAATACGACCAGAGGTTCCCAAACGCTGAATATTGGGTTGGGTCACTCCAAATTTGTCAATTCGTTTACGAAGTACTTCAAATGCGGAAACAATGGATTCATCAATTTTTCTTCGGATTACAATTTGAGCTTCCTGATCCGTCATTTCAAAGTTGATTTCATCACTCAATGTTCGGTTTGCAAAAATATCGGGTGAAGCTAGTTTTTCTCCGCTCTTTACTGCGTCAAACGCCTTGAAAAAAGATTCGATATAAGGCTCATCTGAGGATTTTTGAAGCAGATCAGCTTCATCTAAAGCCTTTTTGAAAACAGGGTTTTTTGAGTTTTCTGTCAGTCCATCTAGAATATCACGAATAGAGATTTGAAGTATTACGTTGATCCCTCCCTTCAAATCAAGCCCTTTGTTGAGCTCTTTTTCTTTGGCATCATTATAGCTGGTAAAACCATAAATCGGATTGTTGCCTATAGAATCTAAGTAGGCATTTGCTCGTTGATCACGTAGTTCTAAATAATCAACTTCATCTTCAGAAACTACTTGTGTTGCGAAGGCCTCAGCCTGTTTTTCTACGTTACTTGTAATGAAAGTGAAAGAGAGTTGGTATATGCTTACAAGGGCAAACAAAATACCGAAGACCCTTACTAAAGAATTATTTTGCATTTTAATAAAAATTAAAGCTCAATTAAGGCGAGCAAATATAGGATTAAACCAAAGAAATGACAACTCAATTGAGGAATAATGATGTTTTGAAACTCTTCAATCTAGAGAATATCCGATAAGGCGGTATTCATTGCTCTTACTTTTTCAGCACTTGCCTGCATTAACGCCTGTTCTGACTCGTTCAATTGCACATCAACAATGGATTCAATTCCATTGGCACCTATAATACAAGGCACACCAATACAGATATCGTTGAGTCCGTATTCCCCCTCCAAATAAACAGAACAAGGAATCATTCTTTTATAATCACTGAGTATACTGTCTACCAAATAAGCTACAGAGGCCCCGGGAGCATACCATGCTGAGGTGCCTAATAATTTTGTTAAAGTAGCTCCTCCCACCATAGTATCTGCTGCTACTTTTTCAAGAGTTTTAGCATCTAAATACTGAGCAACGGGAGCCCCATTATAACTTGCTAGACGTGTCAGAGGAATCATGGTCGTATCTCCGTGTCCTCCAATTACCATTCCTTGAATATCATTTGCTGGTTTATCTAAAGCAAGTGATAAATACGTTTTAAATCGAGAGCTGTCTAGAGCTCCTCCCATTCCAATAATTCTGTTTTTGGGAAGACCTGTCGCTTTTAGTGCAAGGTAGGTCATAGTATCCATTGGATTGGATACAACAACTATGATGGCGTTTGGTGAGAATTCCAAAATACTTTCAGACACCTTCTGAACTATTCCTGCATTGATACCAATCAATTCTTCTCGTGTCATACCTGGCTTTCTGGGAACTCCAGAGGTGATAACAACTACATCACTGCCTGAAGTGGCTGCGTAATCATTGGTCACACCTGTGATTGAAGTGTTGAAACCAAGTGTTGTCG
This sequence comes from Flavobacteriaceae bacterium, assembly GCA_008081175.1. GTDB lineage: Bacteria > Bacteroidota > Bacteroidia > Flavobacteriales > Flavobacteriaceae > MS024-2A. The sequence goes on along the minus strand of VMCW01000183.1, from coordinate 8,509 downwards.
CAGTTTGAAAAAGATCCAATGCCTTTCCTTCGGCAAAACCTTCTTTTATATCTAAAAGGACTACTTTACTGGCAATTTGTTTTTGTGCAATGTATTCTGCACAGGAGGCTCCTACATTTCCTGCTCCTACTATGGTGACTTTCATTTGTCTTTCGTTTAAATTAGTGTTTTGGTTGGGCTTTATACATCTATGTTAGCATAGATTGCATTTTTCTCAATAAATTCTCTTCTGGGCGGCACCTCATCTCCCATTAGCATGGAGAAAATACGGTCTGCCTCTCCACCGTTATCTATAGTAACCTGGCGTAATGTACGTTCCTCTGGATTCATAGTGGTGTCCCAAAGTTGTTCTGCATTCATCTCTCCAAGACCCTTATAACGCTGAACCGATGCTCCAGAACCATACTCTTTTAACAAACGATCGCGTTGATCATCATTCCAGGCATAGTCTTTTTTCTGACCCTTTTTAACTAAATACAAAGGAGGGGTAGCAATATAGATGTAACCAGACTCAATAAGCTCTTTCATATAACGGAAGAAAAAGGTCAAAATTAAGGTAGAAATATGACTTCCATCAACATCTGCATCACACATAATCACAATTTTATGATAACGCAATTTTTCTAAATTCAGAGCTTTGCTGTCTTCTTCAGTACCAATGGTTACTCCTAGTGCAGTATAAATGTTTCGAATTTCTTCGTTTTCAAAAACCTTATGTTGCATTGCCTTTTCAACATTAAGAATCTTTCCTCTCAAGGGTAGGATGGCTTGAAAATTTCGATCTCTTCCTTGTTTGGCTGTACCCCCTGCAGAATCTCCCTCAACGAGAAACACCTCACATAAGGAAGGGTCTTGCTCCGAACAGTCTGAGAGTTTTCCAGGCAGTCCACCCCCACTCATTACCGTTTTTCGTTGCACCATCTCCCTTGCTTTGCGTGCTGCGTGACGGGCTTGGGCCGCGAGAATTACTTTTTGAACTATAGTCTTTGCGTCGTTGGGGTTTTCCTCAAGGTAATTTTCAAGCATCTCTGAAACGGCTTGAGATACGGCAGCTGTTACCTCTCTATTTCCCAATTTTGTTTTGGTCTGTCCCTCAAATTGTGGTTCAGCAACTTTTACGGAAACGATCGCTGTAAGGCCTTCCCTGAAGTCATCTCCAGAGATTTCAAATTTCAGCTTGTCTAAAAGTCCTGAATTGTCAGCATACTTTTTGAGTGTCGTGGTTAGCCCTCTTCTAAAACCAGAAAGATGGGTACCTCCCTCATGGGTATTGATGTTGTTTACATAGGAATGTAAATTTTCAGAAAAAGAGGTGTTGTAAATCATGGCTACTTCTACCGGTACTCCATTTTTCTCTCCTTCCATAGCGATAACATCACCGATGATGGCTTCTCGAGTTTCGTCTAAAAAATGAATGAATTCTTTAAGTCCTTCTTTGGACTGAAAAGTTTCAGAAATGAACTCTCCTTGATCGTCCTTATTTCTTTTATCAACAATAACAATTTTAATCCCCTTATTCAAGTAAGAAAGCTCTCGCATTCTCAAGGATAAGGTATCATAGCTGTATTCTAAAGTTTGTTTGAAAATTTCATGATCTGGCTTAAAGGTAACCTCGGTTCCCGTTTCTGTAGTATCTCCAATACTAGTAACTGGGGCTAGGGCTTTCCCTCGAGAGTACTCCTGCTGCCAGACTTTGCCCTCACGATGAACAGTTGCAACTAAACTTTCTGAAAGTGCATTAACACATGAAACTCCCACTCCATGTAGTCCTCCAGACACTTTGTAAGAGTCTTTATCAAATTTTCCTCCGGCACCAATTTTAGTCATTACGACTTCTAATGCAGATACTCCTTCTTTTTTATGGATTCCAACCGGTATACCACGACCGTTATCCTTAGTTGTTATCGAGTTGTCCTCATTTATAGTGACAGTGATTTCATCACAATGTCCCGCGAGGGCTTCATCAATAGAGTTATCAACGACTTCATAGACTAAATGGTGGAGTCCTCTGACACCGATATCACCAATATACATGGAAGGTCGCATACGAACGTGCTCCATGCCCTCAAGAGCTTGAATACTGTCTGCAGAATATTGATTTTTTTGAATTTCTTCGCTCATATTTTAATTGTTTTCGCCTGTGGAAACACCGACTAACAAATATACCTATTTACCATCTTAAATTGAGGCGAAACCCTTATGGATATTGAGGAAGTTATCAACACAAAAGTTTGAAAAAAGACTTGGAAAACTATTGATTTTAACTTTTTTCATGCACGTTTGCAACTGCCCTTCCACTGGGGTCGTTTTGATTTTGAAAGGCCTTGTCCCAAGCCAATGCCACAGGGGTGCTACACGCTACAGAGGGAACCGAAGGAACGCTTAGAGCGGCAGCCTCACTTGGGAAATGCGATTCAAAAATGGTACGGTAATAAAACTCTTCTTTGTTTTGAGGAGTTTGCACTGGAAAACGAAAATGTGCATTTTGCATTTGCTCATCAGTTACTTCCTTATTAACCATTTCCTTTAAAGTATCAATCCAGCTGTAACCTACCCCATCAGAAAACTGTTCTTTTTGTCTCCAAGCTACACTTTTTGGCAAATAAGATTCAAAAGCTTTTCTCAATACCCATTTTTCCATCCGTTCTTCTGTAATCATTTTGTCTTTAGGGTTTAATCGCATAGCTACGTCAATAAACTCCTTGTCCAAGAATGGCACCCGACCTTCAATTCCCCATGCAGCAAGAGATTTATTTGCCCGTAAACAATCGTACTGATGTAATTTATCCAATTTACGAACCGTTTCTTCGTGAAACTCTTGAGCATTTGGTGCTTTGTGAAAATACAAATAGCCCCCAAATAATTCATCAGCACCTTCTCCTGACAATACCATTTTAATTCCAAGAGCCTTGATAGCTCGTGCCATCAAGTACATAGGTGTAGAGGCTCGGATGGTGGTAATATCATAGGTTTCCAGATGGTAAATGACTTCGCGTATTGCATCTAAGCCCTCCTGTATAGTAAATTTAATTTCATGGTGAACTGTCCCTATGTGCTTGGCAACCTCTTGTGCAGCTGCGAGATCTGGGGAACCTTCTAATCCTACAGAAAACGAATGTAGCTGAGGCCACCACGCGGCTTGAGTATCATCAGACTCGATTCGTTTTGCTGCAAACTTTTTTGCTAAAGCAGAGGTTATTGAAGAATCCAAACCTCCGGACAACAATACACCATAGGGCACATCACTCATCAATTGGCGGTGAACCGCAGCCGATAAGGCATCGTGCAGCTCTTCTATAGAGGTTGTATTATTTTGTACTGTTTCGTAATCACTCCAATCGGTTTTATACCATTTAACAGGTGTTGTATCTGAACTATGCATGTAATGACCTGGAGGAAATAATTCAATTTTATTACAAACTCCTTCCAAAGCTTTTAATTCGGATGCTACGTAAAAAGTGCCGTCCCCATCCCACCCCATATAAAGAGGAATAATTCCTATGTGGTCCCTAGCAATGAAGTATTCTTCTTTTTCGGTATCGTAAATTGCAAAAGCAAAAATACCATTCAATCGATTTACAAATTCTTTACCTTCTTTTTCATAAAGGGCAAGGATAACCTCACAATCGGATTGGGTTTTGAAAGGATAGTCTGCAACATGTGTTGCTCTGAGTTCTCTGTGATTATAAATTTCCCCATTTGCAGCTAAAATCAAATTTTCAGAACGGCTAATTAAGGGCTGTTTTCCTGAAGTAGGATCTACAATTGCAAGACGTTCATGAGATAAGATTGCATTTGGAGCGTCGTAAATACCACTCCAATCTGGTCCTCGATGTCTCAACTTTTTTGACATTTCCAACACTTGTGGTCTAAGGACCTCTGTAGGTTGTTTTAATTCAAAAGCGCATAATATTCCACACATGATTACTTTTTTTTAGCAAAAGTAGATTTAAATTAAATATCATACACTTTATAATCTATTATGGTTAAATATTTTAATTAAATATTAAATAATAGAATAAATGTTAAAGTGATATTTAGGAAAAATCCTAGATAAGACTAAAACTTTTAATAAGAACTAGTTGATTCTATTGCTGTAAACAATGTTGCCGTCAATAAGGGTAGCAACGATTCTAGCTTTTGGAATGCGTTTTTCGGAGATACTGATAATATCACGATCAAGAATAACAAAGTCAGCTACTTTACCGACTTCTATTGATCCTTTTTGATTTTCTTCAAAATTGGCGTAAGCTCCCCAAAGGGTCATCCCCCTAAGCGCCTCCATTTTTGACAATTTATTTTCTGGTAGATAACCTTCCTCTGGAAATTCCTCTAAATCTTTTCGAGCTACTGCAGCGTAAAATGTCATGATGGGATTCACTTGTTCTACAGGAAAATCAGTACCCAAAGCGATGCGTCCAGATTGTTCTAGTAGTGCTCTATTGGCATAGGCACCTTCCAATCTATCTTTTCCTAACCGATTTTCAGCCCAATACATATCACTCGTAGCATGGGTGGGCTGTACAGAAGGAATGATTTTTCTGTTAAAAAGTTTAATATCAGCAGTATCGATAATCTGTGCGTGCTCTACACGCCATCTAGGATCATCAGAAAAAACAAGAGCTTTATTATAAGCCTCAAGTACGACTTGATTTGCAGCATCTCCAATAGCATGTGTATTCATTTGGAATGGGGTAGTAGCAAGTTTATACGCCAATTTTTCTAAAGAATCTTTAGGCGTGATAAACTCCCCCATGTGATTTGCTAAATCAGAATAAGTTTGTTTCAACGCGGCTCCTCTAGACCCCAAGGCGCCGTCTGCGTAAACTTTAAAGGAACGAACATTGATCTTGTCAGTTTTAATGGGTCCAACAGAGAGGAAATGGTCTAAGTTTTTCGGAGTGTTAGATATCATAGCATACACGCGGATCGAAAGCTCACCTTTTTTTTGCAAGCTATCGATTAGATAAATATCCTCTTTATCCATTCCTGCCACAGAAACTGTGGTAAGGCCATTTTCAAAACTAATTTTTTGAGCTTCTTTCAAAGCTTTAATTTTATTTTCGGTGCTTGGTTGGGGTAGAATGTTAGTAACGAGCTGCATGGGCGCGTCTACTAAAACTCCCGTCAATTTACCTTCTCCATCCTTTAAAATTGTTCCTCCAGCTACTACCGTACTTTTATCAATCCCTGCTAAATCTAATGCCTTTTGGTTTACTAATAGGGCGTGGCCATCTATACGCCTTAAAGCAACGGGTATGTCTGGAAAAAGCTGATCCAACTCGTCTTTTGTTGGTAAAGTTTTGTCTTTCCAATCGTTTTGATCCCAACCTCTACCTACAATTGCCTTTAAATCTTTGTTTTTAGCGAAATCCTTTACTCTTCCTAATACTTCTTCAAAGCTCCGAGTTCCTAAGAGGTCCACCTGTTGAAGACTCAGCCCTAAACTTAAAAAATGACAATGTGAATCTATAAAGCCAGGGTAAACAGGTAACTGTTGAAGGTCTAGAACTTTTTTTGCTTTGTATTGACTAACGAGTTCTTCCCCTCCCACAGCGATAAACTTGCCTTGATCTACTACAAAAGCAGAAGCTTTATTCGTGTTTTTTCCAAGGGTGTAGACTGTTGCATTGTGAACAACTAAATCTACTTTTTTCTGACAAGAACTCAATGTGACAATTAAAAACAGTAAAAAAAGGAAGTAGAAGTGTTTATTCATAGTTGCTAAAAGTAGGAATTCAATTTGGTTTAAAATAAACCGCAAATTTAATAAAAATCAAGTTGCACAATTAAAATATTCAAAAATTAATCAAAAGGAAGTGTTAATATTGAAAATCAAATTTGTAGGTCACTCCTCCCAAAAGCAATAATGGAGGTTCTGGATAGTATGCCCATCGACCATGACTTCCTCGTGATGTGAATCTGGCTTTTAAAAAAAGATCGAATTGTGGTGCAATTTTATAGGTAACATGAGCCGTAGAACGAAGAAAGATAGGAAGGTTATTGGGGAGAATCTGTGATGCTAGTGGATTTTGATTGATGAATATAGGTCGTTCCGCAAATTCTCTATTACCCCAAACTACTCCGTTGAATGAAAACACCAATTGATTTTTCCAACGAAATTGACTGTCCCAGTTGAATTCAAGTTGTGGTATGTTCCATAGGGTCTGTGAAGCCTCAGGATCATAAAAATGATAACGTGTTTCAAATTCAATAAAGTTGCTTTTGATAAGGTCTATTCGAACCTTTGCCTTTAGCCCATATAAGTCAGTATCAACGTATCGTGCCTCATATGCATTTGAAAGTTTGTAGGGCAAGAAATTGTTTTGACTATCAAAGGGAAGGCGCTGGAAAAAATTAAAGTTTTCAATTTGATCATATACAAGTCCTAAGTCAAAATTAAGAACGGAAGCTAATTGTGAACGAACTCCTAAACTGGCATTGTACTTTTTGAAAGTAGGATTCAGTGATGTGGTAGGAGCCAAGTAAGGGTTTTTTTCTGATAAGGAGACATAGGTATTAAAACTTACTCCACCATTGGCTGTTAAATAAGGACTAATAACACCTTCAGCTTTTTTATACAAAAGCTCAATCTTCGGATAATACAATAAAGGACTAGAAAGTGATTCATTTGAAAAAACATAAGACGCTCCAGCCCCAATTTTAAACTTTAAATCGGAACGATTATAAACCCAAAATAGGCTTAAAACACCTTGTCCTTGGCTATATTCTTCCCTACTGTTTTCAAAATAAGAATTTTCAAATTGAGTGTTGAACCCCTCCAAATGCACCTCAGCTTTTAATTTTCCCCTCTCGAGTTCTATTTCAAAATCACTAAGAACAGCTAATTGTTGTTCGCTTGTATTGAAATTGTCCGAAGTGAGATTTGCCTGAAATGTCAAACTTCTCAATATAAAGTCATACCAATTCCAATGGGTTCTCATTTTTATTCTGTTTCTTTTTATCTCTGGATCAATCGAGCTGAGTAATAGAGGATCCCAAGCTTGATCGTACAAACCAAAGTAATTTGTTCGATCATTTTTAAACTGGAGCTGTGTGTTAGCATTATAATCATTGCTTCTAAAATTGTGGTTAAGACCAAAACGACTGTATTGCTGATTACTTTTTAGAAGTGTGTTGGGCAAATCACTTCCAAAACCATCGTGATAAAAATGCAAGCCAAAACGCTGGGTTCGGTCCAGCTCAACTACACTGGAAATATTTAAATACAACTGATTTTTATTACCAACTGCACCACTAAACAAACTGTTCTGAGGAGGTGTAGGTTTTCTTTGCTGTAACTTTAACGGTGAAGCTTTATTGGGCTGAAAAGTGGAAACAACGGGCACTTCCTCTAATGAATAAATCAGCTCATGCTGTTTAGACACCAAGCTGTCGGGAAGTTTTGGTAAAGAGTTTATTTTAAAAGCATCAGAAAGGCTTGGAGTGTAGGATTTTACCACCAATACTTCTTGAACACCCAAATCTTCTTTTTCCTTTTCTTGTCCCCATAACGAAGCTATTGGAAATAGTAAAATCACTAAGAACTTCGACCATTTATTCATTCTCAACCTGATTATTTAAAGAACGGTTTTCTTCACTCATTTGCAATTGATATGCTTCAATTAAGACCCTGGCTTCTTTTACTTCATTATCAAAAGAGTTGAAATTCTCAATCAGTGATTCTAAAACAAAGACCGCTTGAAAACCATCGTTTAATGCGAAATAATTCTTTGCTAATAAAAGCAACGCTTTCACATTCCACTGCCCTACTTGTCCCTTAACTGCAATCTTTTCAATCCATTCGATTGAAGCCTTATAGTTTTGGTTATTGTAATGCTGTTCTGCCTTAAAATACAATGCTTCTGCAGCATTTGTAGCAAGAGGGGATTTTTCAATTAATTGGTAGGCAGCTGCAGCTTTTAAAGTATCTTTTAAAGCAAGAGCTGAACGGGCTTGAATAAAGAGAGCATCCCATTTTACCGAATCCTCTAGTCCTGTAAAGAGTAAAACTTCATCCGACAACTGAAACGATTTTTCATACTGCTGCTCCTTAAAATAGGCCTGCATCAAATTCATCTTTGCGAAACGTCTATTTTCATCTAAAGAAGCTGTTTCTGAAAGCTTTTCGAGGTAAGGAATAGCTTCGTAAAGCATTTCTGAGTTTTTTAAAATAGTAATTGATCGAGACAAGGCTTTTTCCGTATAACTAGTAACTTGACCATCAACCAGTACTTTATAAGCTTTCAAGGCCTCTTCGTAACGTTCACTTTCAAAATATAGCTCAGCTAAGTAATAAGAAGATTCAATACTAAATGCTCCTTCTGGATAATTTGTTACATACTCCTCAAATAGCTTCAGAGCCATTTTTGTGTTTCCCTCTAAAAATTGTTTTTCAGCAGCATTGAAAGTTGTTTTTTCAAATTCGATATTAGTATAACTCTCTAAGTCATTTGATGTAATCCATTCTTTAAAATCAGAGACAGCTCCTTGGTCTACTGCTATCTCT
>VMCW01000164.1 GCA_008081175.1 Flavobacteriaceae bacterium | reverse complement strand
GAAGCTATGCCCCCTATCCAGAACTTTCCATAGAAGCTTTAGAGCAAGCTATTACACTAATAGAGCAGTCAAAAAAACCACTAGTAGTTTGGGGTCAAGGAGTAATACTTGGAGAGGCGGAAGAAGAATTTAAAGCGTTTTTAGAGCGCTCTGGTATTCCAGCTGCCTGGACAATATTAGGGCTTTCAGCTCTTCCCACTGCACATCCATCAAACAGAGGAATGGTAGGGATGCACGGAAACTACGCACCCAACCTGCTAACAAACGAATGTGATCTTCTAATTGCAATCGGAATGCGTTTTGATGACCGTGTCACAGGCGATTTAAACACCTATGCCAAACAGGCAAAAATCATCCATCTGGAATTGGATCCTGCTGAGATTAATAAAAATGTTAAGGTGGATGTAGCACTGCTAGCAGATTGTAAGGTAAGCTTGCAAGAACTCAACAAACGCATTAAAAAGAAATCTTATCCCGATTGGATTGCTCGCTTTGATGCTTTGGACAAGATAGAAAATGAAAAAGTCATTCAGTCTGATTTGTTTCCAACTAAAGAAGGATTGACCATGGGAGAAAGCATCGCGATGATCAACAAGCATTCCAATAATGATGCGGTTATTGTTACTGATGTAGGACAACATCAAATGGTTGCTTGTAGATACGCCAAGTTCAGCCGGTCGAAAAGTAATGTAACTTCGGGTGGATTAGGGACTATGGGTTTTGCTCTGCCCGCAGCAATTGGCGCAAAGATGGGAGCTCCTCAAAGAGAAGTAGTTGCTGTAATTGGTGACGGAGGATACCAAATGACCATTCAGGAACTGGGGACTATATTTCAGCAACAAGTAGCGGTGAAAATTGTGGTCTTAAACAACGATTTTTTAGGAATGGTACGCCAATGGCAACAGCTCTTTTTTGACCAACGCTACGCCTCTACAGAAATGGTCAACCCCGATTTTGTAATGTTGGCACAAGGCTATCACATCAAGGCAAGAAGAGTTACTAAAAGATCAGAATTGGACGAGGCTGTAGCAGAAATGATGGCCTCTAAAGAGCCTTATTTTTTAGAAGTTTGTGTGGAAAAAGAGGATAATGTTTTTCCTATGATTCCCACGGGAGCAAGTGTTTCAGACATCAGACTAGAATAAAATGGAGACTACAACCTATACCATATCAGTATATACAGAAAACAACATTGGATTGCTCAACAGGATTTCAGCAATCTTTTTAAAGCGTCACATCAATCTCGAGAGTTTTTCAACCTCGGAATCTGAAATACCCAACGTATTTCGTTTTGTTATAGTCGTTAAAACAGATGCCGAACGAGTACGAAAAATCGTCCAGCAAATAGAAAAACAAGTCGATGTGATAAAAGCTTTCTATCATACCGACGAGGAAACAATCTTTCAAGAAAACGCTTTGTATAAAGTGAAGTCTAGTTCCCTTTTTGAAGAGCGTCACATTCAAAACATCATTAAATCAAGTCACGCAACGATTGTAACTGTTTCTCCTGAGTTTTTTGTTATAGAAAAAACAGGCTTTAGAGAAGAAACAGAACAATTGAGAAAGGACTTGGCCCCCTATGGACTGCTTCAGTTTGTAAGATCGGGAAGAATCTCAGTAACCAAAGCTAAAATGGGAATCTCAGAAATTTTAAATACATTTAAAAACAACAACTAAAAGAAATTATGTCAAATTACTTCAACCAATTGTCTTTAAGAGAACAACTTCACCAATTAGGGCAATGCCGTTTTATGGAAGCCTCTGAATTTGATGAGGGAATCACTGCTCTTAAATCTAAAAATATTGTTATTGTAGGCTGTGGAGCCCAAGGTCTAAATCAAGGTCTTAACATGCGAGATTCTGGATTGAATATCTCTTATGCTTTGAGAAAAGGAGCAATAGATCAAAAGCGAGCTTCTTATGTCAACGCCACTAGTAATGATTTTAAAGTAGGTACTTATGAGGAGTTAATCCCCTCGGCAGATGTAGTGATTAACTTGACTCCAGATAAAAACCACACCCCTGTGGTCAATGAAGTAATGCCTTTAATGAAAAAAGGAGCTACACTTTCTTACTCTCATGGATTCAATATTGTTGAGGAAGGGATGAAAGTTCGCGAGGATTTGACAGTGATTATGGTTGCTCCAAAATGTCCAGGTTCAGAGGTGCGTGAAGAGTACAAAAGAGGTTTTGGTGTTCCTACACTTATAGCCGTTCATCCAGAAAATGACCCTCAAGGCCATGGACTTGCTCAAGCCAAAGCCTATGCTTATGCAACTGGAGGCCATCGTGCAGGAGTGCTCGAATCTTCATTTGTTGCAGAGGTTAAATCAGACTTGATGGGAGAGCAAACCATTTTATGTGGTGTTTTACAAACGGGCTCTATCCTTAGTTTTGACAAAATGGTAGAAGAAGGAGTTGAACCAGGATATGCTGCTAAATTGATTCAGTACGGGTGGGAAACTATTACAGAAGCTTTAAAGCACGGGGGTATCACCAACATGATGGATCGTTTGTCTAACCCAGCAAAAATAAAAGCTTTTGAACTTTCGGAACAACTAAAAGAAATTTTAGCCCCTCTATTTGAAAAACATATGGACGATATTATGTCTGGACACTTTTCAAAAACAATGATGGAAGACTGGGCAAATGATGATAAAAATTTGTTGACTTGGCGTGAAGCAACAGGAGAAACTGCTTTTGAAAAAACACCGATTACAAATCAAGAAATAACAGAACAAGAGTATTTTGATCACGGGATCTTGATGGTGGCTTTTGTACGTGCAGGTGTTGAACTTGCTTTTGACACCATGGTGGCTGCTGGCATTAAAGAAGAATCCGCCTATTATGAATCTCTTCATGAAACCCCTTTGATCGCTAACACCATCGCAAGAAAAAAACTATATGAAATGAACCGAATCATTTCAGATACCGCCGAATACGGATGTTACCTTTTTGATCACGCCGCCAAACCTATGCTTGCAGAGTTCATGAAAGGAATTAAGAGTGATGTTATCGGAAAAGGATTGCAACTTAATCATGAAGGGGTTGAAAATAAACAGTTAATCGACATAAACGAAATTATACGTTATCACCCTGTAGAAATGATTGGTTATGAGTTACGTGCCTCCATGACCGCAATGAAAAAAATTGTCTAATGTCTCGGTATCCCTCATTACAGGGTGTTCTTGAAGCCGCAGACCGTTTAGAAGGGTTAACTCGGCTAACCCCTTTAGAAAAGAACAAGCGTTTGTCAGTACTGACAGGCGCTTCTGTTTTTTTAAAACGCGAAGACCTTCAGCTGGTACGCTCTTTTAAGATACGAGGGGCTTACAATAAAATTGCTTCATTAACAGCAAAAGAAAAAAACATGGGTATCGTATGTGCCAGTGCAGGAAACCACGCTCAAGGTTTTGCTTTTTCTTGCCAAGAGCTTGAAATAAATGGAGAGGTTTTTATGCCAGCTACAACTCCACAACAAAAAATTTCTCAAGTGCGCATGTTTGGGGGCGATTTTGTAAACATTGTTTTGATAGGCGACACATATGATGCCTGTCAGAAAGTAGCTTTAGAATCCGCTAAAAACTCAGGTAAAATTTTCATACACCCTTTCGATGATCCCTTGGTCATAGAAGGACAAGCTACTCTAGCTTTAGAGATGATAGAGCAGTATTCAGAGGTGCTTGATGTCCTTTTAGTCCCCATCGGCGGGGGAGGTTTGGTTTCGGGAGTAATAACGGTTTTTAAAGAGCGATCACCTCAAACGAAAATCATTGGAGTAGAACCAGAGGGGGCTCCATCTATGCAAAAAGCTTTAGCATCTGGAAAACGTATTGCATTAAAAGAAATGGATGGTTTTGTAGATGGTGCCGCTGTTCGACAAGTTGGAAAATTACCTTTTGAAATTTGTAAATCACATTTGGATGAGTTACTCACTGTACCAGAAGGCAAAATTTGTCAGACCATACTAGATCTTTACAACAAAGAGGGTATTGTAGCTGAGCCCGCAGGAGCTATAGCTATAGCCGCTCTAGATATAATTTCAGATCAATTAAAAAACAAAAGGGTAGGCGTACTGGTTTGTGGTGGTAATAATGATGTTTTTCGTATGCCTGAAATTCAGGAACGCGCGCTTCTTTACACTGGTTTAAAGCATTATTTTCTTATTGATTTCCCTCAACGTTCGGGAGCTTTAAAACAATTTGTTACTCAAATATTAGGTTCAGAAGACGACATTACCCATTTTGAATTCTCGAAAAAAAATTTCAGAAACAATGCTCCTGCAGTAGTTGGTATTGAGTTGAAAAATGCAGCCGATTTAACTCTTTTGGTAGAACGGATGAAAAAGCATAACTTCAAGTTCGATTATTTAAACGACAAACAGAGCCTGTTTCAGTTTTTAATCTAAAATATTGCTATAAATAAAGAAAAATGAATACTAATTCGACTTTAATTCCCGATGAATTTAAGGTTCATCCTTTGAGCTGTGACGAATACCTTGTAAATGGGAAAATAAAAAAATGGAAGGGAGCTACCACTGAGGTCTATTCCGTGATTCCAACTGATGGTAAACCAACATTATTAGGAACGATACCAGATATGGAAACAGCTGCAGCACTAGAGGCTTTAGAGGCTGCAGAAAAAGCTTTCGATAGAGGCCAAGGCTTATGGCCCACTATGAAGGTAGGTGAACGACTTAAGTGTATGGAGACTTTTGTCGAAAAGATGAAACAACATCGTGAAGAAGTAGTCAGCCTTTTGATGTGGGAAATCTGTAAAAACAAATCAGATTCTTATAAGGAGTTTGATAGAACGATTGACTATATCAATGATACCATAGAGGCGTATAAAAATTTAGATCGTAAAGGAGCTAAATTTGATATTCAAGGTGGTGTTTATGCCCACATTAGAAGAGGTCCGCTGGGTGTAGTCTTGTGTTTAGGCCCCTATAATTACCCTCTCAACGAAACTTTTTGTTTGTTAATCCCAGCGATTATAATGGGAAATACGGCAATCTTTAAGCCTGCAAAGCACGGTGTTTTACTTATTGCTCCCTTGCTAAAAGCTTTTGAGGAAAGTTTTCCTCCAGGTGTGGTAAATATTCTTTTTGGGCGAGGGAGGAAAATTGCAACTCCTATTATGAAAACAGGGGTGATTGATGTTTTAGCGTTAATCGGTCACAGTTCTTCTGCTGTATCTCTCCAAGATGAACACCCTAAAAAGAATCGATTGCGTTTGGTACTAGGTTTGGAAGCAAAAAATCCAGGTATTGTGTTACCTGATGCAGATTTAGATCACACCATAAAGGAATGTATTTCAGGAACACTTTCTTTTAATGGACAACGGTGTACTGCCTTAAAAGTATTGTATGTGCACGAATCTATAGTAGATGAATTCAATAGAAGATTTGCCAAAGCAGTAGATGAATTACAATTTGGAATGCCTTGGGAAGACACATTTTTAACTCCACTTCCTGAGCCTTCAAAACCGGCTTACATTCAAGAATTGATTGAAGATGCTACATCAAAAGGAGCAAAAATTATTAATAAAAGAGGAGGAGAGCTTTCCGAAAATTATTCATTTCCAGCTGTTTTATATCCAGTAAACAAAGACATGCGGGTGTATGAAGAAGAACAGTTTGGACCTGTCATTCCAATCATTTCCTATAAAGAAATTGATGAGCCCTTGGATGCTATGGCAGCCTCTGAGTATGGGCAGCAAGTCAGTCTCTTTGGTCGTGATGTAACAAAGTTGGCTCCTTTGGTAGATACCCTTGCAAATTTAGTTTGTCGAGTGAATCTTAACTCTGCTTGTCAACGGGGGCCAGATGTTTATCCTTTCACTGGGAGAAAAAATTCTGCTGTGAGTACGTTGAGCGTATATGATGCTTTGCGATCCTTTTCGATACGGACTTTTTTGGCTTCAAAAGACACCCCTTACAACAAAGAAATACTAGAGCGATTATTGCGTTCTGAAAAGTCGAATTTTGTGTCTACAGAATACCTACTCTAAACTCTTTAATCTTTTATGAGAGATGATCTTTAAATCTAAGCTACACAAATTTTTTACTGTATTTTTTGGGCTGGTTCTTTTGGGAGCGGTTTTTTCCTGTTCTCCCCTCAAAAACTATCCAGCTGAAGATAGAGCCTGGGCTCTTCCAGAAATTCAAGCTTTTGAAGCATTAGATACTACAGTGGAATACCCCGAAAACTCCATTCTTTTTGTCGGAAGTTCTAGCATTCGGCTTTGGAAGACTTTAGATCGCGATATGAAGCCCTACCCTGTGATCCAAAGAGGCTATGGTGGAGCACACTTTAGAGATCTCGTTTTTTATACTGATCGTATACTATCTGATCATAAAATCAAAATGGTCGTCTGTTTTGTTGCTAATGACATCAGTGGTTCTCCTAAGGATGGTACTCCAAAAGAAATTCTTCAGCTCTTTAAGCTATTTGTAAAACAAGTACGAGCAAAACACCCAAAGGTTCCTATCATGCAAATTGCAATTACTCCTACACAAAGTCGATGGAAGTATTGGAAGGAAATCAATCAGGTGAATGAATTGATGAAGGCTTTTTGTGAAAAAACTTCTGATTTGTACTATATAGATACGGTCCCCGCTTTTTTAAACAGTAAGGGTCAACCTGTAAACGAATGGTTTATTCAAGATCAATTGCATTTAAATGAAAAAGGATATGCCGTTTGGAGTAAACTGATACGTTCTGCAATAGAAGAAGTCCTACCCAACTAATCCTCTTTTTTTACAAAGCTGGAAAAAACAAAGTTTTGTTCTGTTCCAAAAGGTGTTGTATGGATGGTGTTTTTACAATCTATTACCTCAAATTGTTCACCAAAACAACGCTGATGTGACTCACAATTGTACTGTGTTATGTTTAGTCCACTACACTTAAAGGGGCCTGATGTTGAAAAAGTACCAAGGACAAGGTGGTTTTTGACAGACCTGTTTACGAGTTGTGTGTAGCTTTTTATTTCCTGTGACTCAGTTAAAAAATGGAAAGAAGCCCGATCATGCCAGAGTGCATATTTTTTTTGAGGCTTAAAATTAAGCACATCACATACAATCCATTGGATTTTATTAGCCTCTTTTCCTAATCTTTTTTGAGCCCGTTCAAGTGCTTTCTCTGAAATGTCTAAAACGCTAATATCAGTAAACCCAGCTTCCATAAGTGCGTCTACCAAAAGGCTGTCTCCGCCACCAATATCAATTACAGGATGTGTTTTGTCCAGATTCAAACCATTTATGAGTTCCATAGAAGTTTTAGGGTAGGATTCTGTCCAACTGACTTCATCAGGACTTTTGGTTTCAAATACTTTTTCCCAGTGCAATCTTTTTTCTGTCATATTAAAGGTTTAACCAATAATTAATTTTCAATGTAAGACTCCATCCCCTTGTTTGACTGGGGTAGTTTATTTCATTACTGTTAAAAACTAGAAATAGATCTGACGCAGGTTTGTAGCGCCACTGAAACCTCGAGTTAAAATTCCAAAGCCCTAATTGTTCATTATACTGAAAAAGATTCGAAAAGAAAATGGTATTGGTAAAGGTTAGGTTCGATTTTACACCGAGCAGCCAAAAAGAATTGTCATACCAGGGAGCAGGGAGTTGTATTTGATTGTAATTAACGACAGAACTGAGTTCCAAAAAAGGTTGAAAACGATAGCCAAACTCTCCTAACAGCGCAGAGCGTTTTCCTTTTTCGTAATATCCGCCTGTAAGTCCTTCTAAGGAATAAGTAAATCGATTTTGTGGTTTTGCGTCATAGGATACACTCAGAGTGTTCCATTGGTGCATTGTTCCTTTTTGTAACGAAGCAATACCTGTTCTGAGAGGATCAAAGTCGGATTGAAGTTGGACATACTGATCCTGAAAACCTAGGGAGAGTCGGCTGCGGTTTTTAAAATTAAATAGATAGTTTATTGCAGTTGTACGATCCATTTTGTCAAAAGAGGTGTTGTAGAAGTAGGTTTGTACTACAGCAGGACCATGGGAAAGAAGGGGGGTCTCTTTTTTTGTATAAACGAGATGTCCTCCGCGTGCCTGTAATTTGATGTAATTGGTTCTAGGAACAAATCCAACCTCTGCACTGTAGTCTTTGGGGACATATTCTTGTTGAATCCTCCAATTCCATCGTGTAGACTGATAGCCAATGTGAGAAGCAAAAACAGCCCCATTTTGTCCTTCTATGGGGCTAAATGATTTTAAAAATAATAATTTTCCGTCCCAGAGGTTGTCTTCAGAAAAATAATTGTATTCAATTCCCATATTGCGGTTGAAGTGATTTTTTTCCCTTGAGGTTTGGAAACTGTTTAAGTTTTGTTTGTTGACAAAAAGTACACTGATATTCGAACGATCCAGTACTTTTTTCTGTAGTGTGAAAACACCAAAGTTTTCAGCATCAAGGCCTGCAAGCTCATCTTTTTGTGTTTGCACATCCATAACACCAAGCCTCCAATTTTCATTTAGATTTCCGCTTAGGCGAATCCCTCCTACAATGGGTACGTTAAGTCCAATTCTCCTAGAGAAAAATGGGCGAATGGTTCTGTATCCAAAATTGGAGAAAAGATCAGCGTTTTCTAAGAAAAACTGTCTGCGTTCAGGGAAAAAGAGCTCAAAACGGTCTAAGTTGGTAACCTGTTGGTCTACCTCAGCTTGAGAGAAGTCTGGATTTAAAGTAACGTCTAGATTTAAGGCAGAGGTTAGATTGTATTTCAAATCGCCTCCTACTTTTAAATTATTTGTGGTAGGGTCTGAATTTACATTATTTAGATTTTCTGAGACATAAGGAATGAGGGATGTGTTATTCCCTTGTTTAGGAGGGGGAGTTTCCCAAAGCAATGCTCCTGCATACGCAAGGGATACAGAGGGGAATTGTCTGGGAACTGGAGCCCAACTGGACTTTTCACTGGCCTTAAGGTCTAACCTACTAAAATTGATACCCCAAATAGCACTTGTTTCGTCATAGCGTATGGATTTAAAAGGTATAGCTATTTCACAGACCCATTGGTTTTCATCAAAATGAACTTCAGAGTACCATTTGGTATCCCAGTTCAAATCTACACTCCTGCCGTCATACATAGTACCATCCCATTGTGCACCATAAGCATTTAGCCCAAAGGCAAAACCGGTACTTTGATTGTTAAAAGGGTCAATAGCAACTAGAAAATTATCGTTTTTTCCAAAAGAAAAATCGCGTTTTAACGACTCAACAACATAGTCTCCCTTTATGGAATTGTTATAGAAAATAATGGCTATATAAAGATATTCATCATCAAAACTGACTCGTGCTTCAGAAAACTGATTGGCTTTACCTGTATCAACAGGTGTGATCATAAAAAAATCTTTGCCTACGGCCGCTGTTTTCCATGTGTCTTCATCAAGTTTTCCGTCGAGTATTATTTTTTCAGAAGTCTTTTGAATGGGTAGTTGATACTTGTCAAAATTGATTTGGGATAAAATACTTTGTGAAAAACAAAGTAAGTAGAGGAGTAGCTTTTTTTTCAAAGGATTATTTTGAATTGTGAAGTTAAATAGAATTTATTATAAATTAATTTTCTTTGAGGATAAAAGCCTCCCATTTATTTACAAAAGTCTTCCAATGGTATTGAGGGATCACTTTTTGAATGTTTTTAATACATTCTTTTCTTTTGTTTTCATCAACTAAGTTTAAAATCCCCTCGGCTATAGATTTTGAATTTTTATGAACAACTATCCCAGTATTGTCATTAATTATAGGGTCAGACAAGCCATCTACTGCAGTTACAAGAAGTGGTTTTTCGTAATGATAAGCCATTGGGGTAACCCCACTCTGAGAAGCACTGTGATAGGTTTGTGCAATTAAATCTGAAGCAGAAAACAACTGCTGTATTTGTGTGTTGCTTTTAAAGTTAAAATCGAGTTGTACACGATCTGACACTCCTAAAGATTGAACTAGCCGATAGTATTTCTCTGGATTTTCATAACATTCTCCCGCAACATATAACTTAA
The DNA here is from genome assembly GCA_008081175.1 of Flavobacteriaceae bacterium. Taxonomy (GTDB): domain Bacteria; phylum Bacteroidota; class Bacteroidia; order Flavobacteriales; family Flavobacteriaceae; genus MS024-2A. Next base: position 773 of record VMCW01000164.1, on the reverse strand, counting down.
TGTTTTTATCATCTAGAATTTTTTCACTGAATGCTTGAATTAAAAGCTCCAAACCTTTGTATTTCCTTATGAGTCCAAAAAACAAAACATAGGTAGGTGTTTGTTCCCAACCCAACTGTTTTTGGGCTGTCTTTTGATCTATTTTAGGAAGTAGATGGGTGTTTATAGGATGAAATCCACTCCAAACGGCACCCTTGTTCTGGTTTTCGATTTGTTTAGTCACAAGGGGCGAAAGTGTTGTGAAAAGTGATATGTGTTTAGAAAACCGATTGTTAAGGAAGTTGTCAAATTGACTTTTTTCATGAGGAATCCAATTGTCTACAAAAGCAATACTTTGAATTTCTTTAGGTATTTTTTTTGCAATGTAGCTGTAAACTAAAGATAAAAAAGGAGTATAATAACGAAATACCACTCGTTTGGGATTCAAAGATTTAATTATCGCGATTATTTTGGGCCAATGGAAGGGGTTATACGCATGAATTTCAGGTAAAATTTGTAGTTCATCGGGCGCTTTTTCAGTGCTTTTCTGAGTTTTTCCAGGAAAAAGAAGCTTTGGATATAAATGGGAGAAAGTAAGTAAAGCCACCTTATGTCCTTTTTTTTGAAGTGTTAGAGCAAATTGGTGTTGTGTTTCTGCGATCCCTCCACGAAATGGATAGGCTGGTCCTATAAGCAAATAATCCAATTTTTGTTCAGACATTAACTCAGTGCTAGTTCTCTATGGATTGATTTGCTTTTTGCCCAAAACCCGGTTCCTATTGTAAAGACAATGT
>VMCW01000010.1 GCA_008081175.1 Flavobacteriaceae bacterium | reverse complement strand
GCCGTGAAGCACTAGATCCTAAATCTAGCGTGTCTACCAATTTCACCACACCCGCAAAAGGTCGACAAATATAACTAAGTTTTTCAATAAAATTTCCTCTTCCAGAAAAAATACATACGTTAAATTTGCTCTTCAACTTCTTTCAAAATGAAATTAAGCACAGATCAAAAAAGGTTTTTACAAGAATGGATGGATTTTTTAAAAATTCCCTCCATTAGCGCAGATTCTTCTTATAACTCAGACGTACAAGTTGCAGCAGAATGGGTAGAGAATGCTTTAAAAAAAGCGGGCTGTACCACTGTTGAAATTTTCCCAACAAAAGGACATCCAATTGTTTACGGTGCTCTAATTACCGATTCAACCCTGCCAACAGTCTTAGTTTATGGACACTATGACGTGCAACCACCAGATCCTTTAGAACTGTGGGAAAGCCCCCCTTTTGAGCCCGTAGTAAAAGAGACAGAACTTCATCCAGAAGGTGCTGTTTTTGCACGTGGTGCCTGTGACGATAAAGGTCAAATGTTTATGCATATAAAAGCTTTAGAAGTAATGCTTGCAAACGGCCCTTTACCGTGCAATGTAAAATTTATGATCGAGGGAGAAGAAGAAGTGGGCAGTAATCACTTAGAGGATTTTGTAAAAAACAATAAAGAAAAATTGGACTGTGATATTATCTTGATTTCTGACACTGGAATGATTGCTCAAGATCAGCCCTCTATTACAACAGGCTTACGCGGACTTAGCTATATGGAGGTAAAGGTTACAGGGCCCAATAGGGATTTACATTCTGGATTGTATGGTGGTGCTGTTCAAAACCCAATAAATGTCTTGTGCGAGATGATCGCAGCTCTTCGTGATGAAAATAAAAAAATTACAATCCCTGGCTTCTATGACAGAGTCATTTTACCCACTAAGGATGAACGAGAAGCAATGGAGAAAGCTCCCTCAAACGAAGAATTATTTAAAAAATCCATTGGAATTGATGCCGTTGCAGGCGAGGAAGGATTCAGCACCGAAGAACGGCGTTCTATTCGACCCACTCTAGACGTCAATGGAATTTGGGGAGGGTACACTGGAGAAGGTGCAAAAACCGTTATCCCCAGCCAAGCTCATGCTAAAATTTCAATGAGATTAGTCCCCGATCAGGACTGGGAAGAAATCAGCCATCTTTTTACAACCTATTTTAAATCACTTGCTCCAGAGGGAGTACAGGTAGAGGTACAAACCCATCATGGTGGTTATGCTTATGTCACTCCTATCGATACCCTTGGCTATCAAGCAGCGCATAAAGCTTACGCCGAAACCTTCGGCATAGCGCCTGTTCCAAAACGAGGTGGTGGAAGTATTCCTATTGTACCTATGTTCGAAAAAGAACTTGGAGTTAAATCCATTTTAATGGGATTTGGCTTGGACAGCGATGCCATTCATTCACCTAATGAGCACTATGGTCTTTTTAATTTTTTTAAAGGAATAGAAACAATTCCTAAATTTTATCAGTATTACAGGGAACTATGGGAAAATAAAGAGTCCGTTTAGACAAGAAACAAGTCTGCAGCAATCCCATCAGTTAAAAACTTGGACTCTTTGGAAACCTTTAACTGATCTCCATCCCAATACAAATTACGTTGATCCAATTGTCTTCCTACCTGTTCCTCTAAATAGGAAGTGAAAGGTTCGCCAAAAACTTTTTTGACATGCATTAAAGAGACCCCTTCGGACTTCCGGAGTCCAGTCATAAGATATTCATTATACCGCTCTTTTAAGTTGAGTTGTTCACTTTGATAAGCTAATTTGCCTTCACGAACTCCAGAAGCATAGCGGTGGTTATTGGAAACGTTCCAGCTTCTTTTGGAATGTCCGTCATAGCTATGAGCAGATGGCCCTAACCCTATATAGGGTTTACCATTCCAATAGTTGAGGTTATTGACAGAAAAAAAACCAGCCTTCCCAAAATTAGAGAACTCATAATTTACATATCCCAATGCTTCCATCTCGTTAATCAAAAAATCGTATTGATCCTTTACAGCTTCCTCTTCGATAAGGCTTACTTTATTTTCTTTAATCAGGTGCTCTAATACGGTTTTCTTTTCTACTGTGAGTGCATAAGCAGAAAGATGAGGAGGTTGATAGGTTAAAGCAGTTTTTAAATTTTCTTCCCATCGCTCTAGGGTAGAATAAGGCATCCCATAGATCAAGTCCAATGAAAAATTATCAAAATGTTTAATCGCTGTAGCCAAAGCCTTATGTGCTTGGTCTACATCATGAGCTCGATGCATCATTTTCAACTCCTCTTCAAAAAAGGATTGAATTCCTATACTTAAACGATTGATCCCTATGGACTTAAGCTCTTTTAGATAATTTTCGTTAACATCATCAGGGTTTACTTCTAAAGTTATTTCTAAAGAATCATAAACATCAAAATGCCTTACGACATAAGTAATAAAAGATCCTATTTCTTTCGGTGGAATCAAAGAGGGTGACCCTCCACCAAAATAAAGACTTTCCAGAGGATATTGAATTTCTTCTTTTCTCAATTCAAGTTCTTTTCTCAGCAAAGAAAAAAAAGCTGGTCTACCCTTCGAGGAAGTAGAAAAATGAAAATTACAATAATGACAAGCTTGTTTACAAAATGGATAATGAACGTAGAGATTTGACATACTTCGACAAAGTAGTTTCTAGGACTTTACTTTATTGGGGTTTTGATTAACAAATGCACTCCATCCGCTGTACTCCTTTTTATTTATCATTTTCCCCTGATTATAAAAATGGCAAACTGCGGCTGCCAAACCATCGGTAGCATCAAGATTTTTAGGTAAGGTTTTAATTTGTAATAGCTTTTGTAACATTTTTGCAACCTGTTCTTTTGAAGCATTTCCATTTCCAGTTATTGCCATTTTTATTTTTTTTGGTGAATATTCAGTAATGGCTACCTCTCTAGAAAGGCCTGCAGCCATGGCAACTCCTTGTGCTCTTCCCAACTTTAACATAGATTGGACATTTTTCCCAAAAAAAGGCGCTTCAATAGCTATTTCATCAGGATGAAATTCATCAATTAACTCCAGAGTCCTGTTGAAGATTTTTTGCAACTTTAAAAAATGATTATCGTATTTTTTCAAATGCAATTCATGCATTTGAATGAATTGCATTTCCTTTTTTGAAATTCGTATCAAGCCAAATCCCATAATTGTTGTTCCAGGATCTATTCCAAGTATAATTTTTTCTTCACTCATTACTTTCTACTCTGCATAGATCATTACAGGGAGTATAAACCGTGTTGTAACAAAAGTGCCAACATTTGTTTTAATTGCAGGCTGAGCTTGTGGAATACGGCTTACAGCATTTTGCATTGTTTCTTCTAAATTGGGAATAGCTTTTTTTACAACATCAGAATAGTTCATTAGCTCCAAGGCAAAAATCCCTTCACTGCCGATACGTAAAGTTAGCTCAACTTCTTCTTCAAAATATATTGAAGACTGTAAAGGGTTCTGTTGAAGGTAGTCTAAAATGGCATTTGAAACAATCGTTTCAAAACACATTTTTTGATTTTCTTTACCCGCTACAGATTCACATTCTAAAAAATTTGGTGCTTGGTCGTTTTCAGTCCACGAAGAGGCAAGTTCTATTTCTTGAGGAGTGACCTTTTTTAGGTCAAATAAATGACAACCATAAAAGATTACAGAAATTAAAACTAAAGAAGTGAGGATTTTAGGCTTCATACGCTTTGTTTTCACTTTAAAAGTACGTTTTTTTTATCTATTTGAATTGTACCCAATCGAAGTGTCTAAAAAAGGATATTTTTACATATGGATCTCTTATTTATAGTACTCGCTGGTTTTTTTATTGTTTTGGGGATAGCAGGTAGTTTTCTGCCTATTATACCCGGTCCGCTCACAGGATGGCTTGGCCTTTTACTTTTAAGTTTTGCTCCCTCTGTAGTTTTGAAAAATTCTTTTTTACTAGTGAGCTTTGGAATCGCTTTATTCATATTTATTTTAGACAACATCATCCCTGTTTTAGGTGCAAAAAAATTTGGAGGCGGGAAGGGTAGTATAATTGGAAGTTCTATTGGATTGCTTTTAGGGATTCTTTTTCTAGGTCCATTTGGAATTCTTGTAGGTCCTTTTTTTGGAGCGCTGATCGGTGAGCTGATAACAAATATCAAAAATAAAAAAGGAGCTTTAAAGGCAGCTTTTGGTGCTATGGTAGGTTTTTTTACTGGTATATTTCTAAAATTAATAGTAGGCTTGACCTTCGCTTTTTCTTACTTAAAAACATTATGGTACCTATCCTAATCTTAGTTTAAAAAGTAACTTTTGGTTAATTGGTGTACTCTAGGGGTGAAAAACAAAAAAAGAAATTTGTAGTCCTTTTCTTACAAGTTGGAGTAATGATTGCATTTGAAGAAAGATTAGTACTTTTGGGGTGAAAAATGAACCATGGAATTATTTCTTATCACCTTTGTACTTCTAGGATTAGCTTTCGCAGGAATCGCAATAAAAATTTGGGCAAAAAAGGATGGTAAATTTGCTGGGACTTGCGCCAGTCAAAGCCCCTTTTTAAATAAAGACAACCAACCTTGTGGTTTATGCGGTAAAATGCCCGACGAAACAGAATGCAAAAATCCTGTTTCCTTTAACAACTAAATCCTTCTGATGAGCTCACTAGAGGATATTGAATTGATAATCAAGGCTAAAGCTCAAGATCAAACTGCCTACAACCTCCTTTTTAACAAATATTGGAACGCTGTTTTTTCATTTCTAAACCAAAGAACATCGAATCCTAACTTAGCTGAGGAACTCGCAATTGAGACCTTTGCTAAAGCCTTTGATCAACTTGACCGATACGACGAAACGCTTTCCTTTGCCACCTGGCTATTTACAATTGCAAAAAACCATCAGATTGATCGCTATAGAAAATCAAAAAAAAGAGTAGAAAACCATCTTGAATTAGATGACTCCATTCCAATTGATCTCCCTACCTATAATCCTTCTCCTGAGGAATTACTAATAGCAACGGAAAATATGGACCATATTTTAGAGCATATACAGTCCATGAAAGAAGAATATAGAAATTTAATTAGGATGCGGTATTTTGAAAACTTATCTTTAAGAGAAATAGAAGTTCTTCTTCAAGAACCGGCAACAACAATTCGAGTAAAACTTTTTAGAGCAAAAAAAATGCTAGCTAACTTAATCCACAAGGATGAAATTTAAACTTTCTAAATTAGGTCCGGGATTGCTTTTTGCGGGAGCTGCAATTGGAGTTTCCCATCTTGTTCAATCTACACGTGCTGGCGCTGACTACGGATGGGGATTGGTCTGGGCACTGTTGTTAATTAATCTTTTCAAATACCCCTTTTTTCAATACGGTCCTCGATACGCACAAGCAACAGGGGAAACATTACTAGATGGCTATTACAAAATGGGTAAGGCCTACCTGTGGGCTTATTTTTTTGTCAATTTAGGCACTATGTTTACCATTCAAAGTGCCGTCACTGTTGTAACAGCGGGCCTAGCTTCTCAATTGTTTGGAATCACAGATGATATCGTGAGTTGGAGTCTTCTCATCACCCTTTTTTGTGCATTAACCCTTCTCATTGGTCGCTACCAGTTATTGGATAAATTCATTAAAATAATTATGGTTACTCTCGCTATAAGCAGCTTGCTTTCTGTTGGAGTTGCTTTTTTTAAGAATGAGGGAGCCCTTTCTTTTCAACAAGTTTTTCCTGAGGGAAGTGGTTTGCTTTTTTTGATCGCTTTTTTAGGGTGGATGCCTGCCCCATTGGACATTTCGATTTGGCACTCCATTTGGACACTTGAAAAAAACAAAACACAAAAAAACAAAACTTCACTTTCAGAAAGTCTTTTTGACTTTAATGTAGGCTATATTGCAACGATTTTTCTTGCTATTTGTTTTGTCGGTTTAGGAGCTCTGGTCATGTATGGGACAGGTACAGAATTCTCAAATCAAGGGGGTGCTTTTGCCGATCAACTCATTCAATTGTATACTGCTAATCTTGGTGAAGCAGCTTATGGATTGATAGCTGTAGCTGCCTTTTCCACCATGCTCAGTACAACCATAACCACACTAGATGCTTCTCCAAGGGCTATGTCAAAAACCATTCAGCTTTTATTTCATAAGAAAAAATCATACTATTTAATTTGGCTTCTCGTCTTGGGGTTGGGAACTGGAGCAATCTTTCTCTTTCTTCTTTCAGAAATGGGCCAACTTGTTCAAATAGCAACCGTACTTTCTTTTATCACTGCACCACTGTATGCTTTTTTAAATTATCGTTTGGTACTCAGTGATCAAATGCCAAAGGAACATCAACCCAAAATAGGTTTGAAAGTACTTAGTATTATTGGATTAGCTGTTTTAACTGGTTTTACACTTTTTTATCTTTTGAGTCTCTAAACAATCAATTATCTTTGCAAAAAGAATGATGATGGAGGTACAAGAGTCTACAATCACACACAAGAAAAAACCAGATTGGATCCGGGTTAAACTTCCAACCGGAAAAAAATACACGGAACTAAGAGGGCTTGTGGAAAATTATAAACTAAACACCATATGTACCTCTGGAAGCTGTCCAAATATGGGAGAGTGTTGGGCAGAAGGAACAGCAACATTCATGATTTTAGGAAATGTGTGTACACGATCGTGTGCCTTTTGTGGGGTTCAAACAGGAAGACCCTCTGCTGTCGACTGGGCAGAACCAGAAAAGGTTGCCAATTCCATAAAAATTATGAAAATTAAACACGCGGTAATTACCTCCGTAGATCGAGATGATTTAAAGGATATGGGGTCCATTATTTGGGCTGAAACAGTCAACGCCATTCGGCGCATCAACCCTAACACAACTCTTGAAACCTTAATCCCTGACTTTCAAGGAAACAAACGAAATCTGGACCGTATTGTACAAGTCGCTCCAGAGGTGGTCTCTCACAATGTAGAAACCGTTGAACGCTTGACACGTAAAGTTCGTGTTCAGGCGAAATACAAAACAAGCTTAGAAGTATTGCAGTACCTCAAAGAGCAAGGTGTACATCGCACAAAATCTGGAATCATGTTAGGCCTTGGAGAAAAAGAGGAAGAAGTGCTGAAAACACTACAGGACCTAAGAGAGGCGCTAGTAGATGTAGTTACCATAGGACAGTATTTACAGCCTAGCAAGAAACATTTACCTGTGCAATCCTTTATTGCACCAGAACAGTTCAAAAAATATGAAGAATATGCCCTTGGACTTGGGTTTAGACATGTAGAAAGTGGACCTTTAGTTCGCTCTTCATATAAGGCACACAAACATATAGCCTAGGAAACATTAATCTCTTTCTTTACAAGAACTGAAAATTGTTCTGATACCCCTTCACCAATAAATTCCATTTTAATAGGCAGGTAAAACAACTCTTCTGTGGAAAAATAAGGCAACAAACGACCAAAGTCTTTTTCCGTAGTAACCAACAGCCTACCCTGTTTTATGTTTTTGATATACACAATCTCATCCTCAGTAAATTGATGATGATTCGAGTACTCTAAATGAGTAAAATCCATCTTCTTGTCTTCCAAATAATGAACCAAAGGAAGGGGGTTATCAATTCCTGTTATTAATATAAATGGCTGAGTAACTGCTTCCAATCGCTTTGTGCTTGATCTGTTATACAGTTGTTCGTCGTACACAATTTTTGAAAAAAATAGCGCTTGTGCTGGGGAGGGGTTTATTTTTTCTTTAATCTGCTTTTGCTCTTCCAGAGTGATTTTTGGTGGGCATTTTGTAACAATGATAATTTGCGCCCGCCCTGCTCCCTTTTTCGATTCTCTAAGTCTGCCCCAGGGCAACAAATGATCATCATAATAAGGTTGATCATAAGTAGTGGTTAAGACCATGCAATGGGGTTTTACCCTTCGGTGTTGCATCAGGTCGTCAAAAACGATTAAGTCAGGGTAAGGTTTTATTTTTTTTAGCGCTTGCAGTCCCTCGCTCCTATTTTCAGAAACTAGAACAGCAATCTCATGCTTAGAAAAAAATTGAAACGGTTCGTCGCCAAGTATTTGTGCTGTACTATTTTCGGAAGCAATTTGAACCCCTTTTGTTGTTCTTTTATATCCTCTACTTAAAACCACTACCCGATACTCCTTTTTGAGCAAGTCGCACAAATAGTCCACTAATACAGACTTACCCGTACCTCCAACCCTCAAATTACCCACACCTATACTTCGTAGTTTTGGGGTTTCAGTTTTAAAAAAACCCCAATCATACAACCGATTTCTTAAAGAAGTGATTCCATCGTAAATAATGGCAAAAGGAAACAACAAGACTAACCCGCTTTTCATGTCGATGAAGATAAATATTATATTTGTTTTAATTCTACCAATACTATGACTGTAAAAGAACTACTTGACATCCTAGAAGAATGGGCGCCACAAGCCTATGCTGAAGATTTTGATAATGTAGGGCTGCTAGTTGGAAATCCAGACAACTACTGTTCAGGAGCGCTCATCACCTTAGACAGTACAGAAGAGGTTGTTGAAGAAGCAATTGCCAAGAAGTGTAATGTCATTATCAGTTTTCATCCCATTGTGTTCTCGGGGTTAAAAAAAATTACTGGTTCTTCATATGTGGAACGTGTTGTTCAAAAAGCCATAGAAAATCAAATTGCAATCATTGCCTTACATACTCGTTTAGATAATCATCCCAATGGCGTTAGCGAGGTACTTTGTAAGCAACTAAAATTAAGCAAAACAGAGGTGCTAGTCCCCAAAAAAGCAACATTGAAAAAATTGGTGGCTTACGTTCCTGAAAGCCACATAGCCTCAATATTAGAAGCCTTACACAAGGCAGGTGCAGGTTCTTTAGAAAATTATAAAGACTGTAGCTTTTTACTTGAAGGCACTGGAAAATTTACTGGTACGGCGCAAAGCAATCCACACATTGGAAAGCAAATGGAAAAGGTTACCGTAAGTGAAATACAAATCAATGTTGTTTTTGAAGCCCATCTTTTTCATCGTGTTCAAAAGGCCCTTTTGGATGCTCACCCTTATGAAACTGTTGCCTATGAAATGTATCAATTATTAAATAGTTTTTCTCAAGTGGGTATGGGACGTATCGGTGAATTAGAAAAAGAAATGGATCAATTGACTTTTTTAAATTGGGTTAAAAAACAACTCAACACTGAACTTATACGTCACAGTCCCCTTACAAATAAAAACATCAAAAAAGTAGCTGTTTTAGGAGGTTCTGGTAGCTTTGCCATAGAAGATGCCAAAAGAAAAGGTGCAGATGCATACATAACCGCAGATCTAAAATACCATCAATTCTATCAGGGTGAAAAACAATTAGTCCTACTCGATGTAGGTCATTACGAAAGTGAGCAATTCACCAAAAATTTGATATTTGACTATCTTAAGGAAAAATTGCCTAATTTTGCGTTCGTTTTATCGAACATTAAAACAAATCCTGTTAACTATTTTTAGCTATGGCCAAAAAAACTGAAATAACTGTCGAAAGTAAACTAAGAGCACTTTATGACCTCCAACTTATTGATTCAAGAATTGATGAAATTGTAAGTCTTAGAGGAGAATTACCTCTAGAGGTGGAGGATCTCGAAAATGAAATCGCTGGTTTAAATATAAAGTCTGATAAAATTAAAGCAGAAATAGAAGCAAGTGAACAAGGCATTTCAGAACAAAAGCAAGTCATTGAAAATGCCAAAGAACTCTTAAAAAAATACGAAGAGAAACTTAAAAACGTTCGCAACAACAGAGAGTATAACTCTATTGTTAAAGAACAAGAATACCAAGATCTCGAATCACAATTGGCCGAGAAAAAAATCAAAGAATTCAATGCGGGTATAGAGCAAAAACAAGAGGTTCTTACTGTGCTCAATGAAAAAATCGAGGAGCGAAATTCACACCTAGATTCTAAAAAAAGTGAGCTAGAAGCCATCCTTAAAGAAACACATAAAGAAGAAGACCTTTTACAAAAAAAATCTTCTGAGTTTGAAAAAGAGATTGAAGAACGTCTAATTAATGCCTATAAAAGAATTCGTTCGAGTGTTAAAAATGGTCTTGCCATAGTCCCTGTTGATAGAGGAGCTTCTGGAGGATCCTTCTTTTCTATCCCCCCTCAAGTTCAACTGGAAATTGCTTCTAGAAATAAAATCATTACAGACGAACACAGCGGCCGTATTCTAATTGATGCAGAACTGGCAAAAGAAGAGCAAGAAAAAATCCAAAAACTTATCGGAGGGTAATTACTCCCAATAATCGTATACCAAAACCGACTCTGTAAAGGGTACAAACAATTCCACAAATTTTTGGTGAATAGGATGGGGTAAATAAATACTGTCTCTGTCTGTAGAGGAATCAAACTTCATACTCAGCGCATGGGTATAGCCCTTTCCGAGTCCCTCTGGAGAAACATTCTGTGAAAAATTGAGAGTTCGAACACCAGGAATGGCTTGAAGACCGTAAGCAGCATCAATGATTTTTTGAAGTTCTTGTGATTGTATTGTTTCTTTGAATTGAACCAGTACAACATGAACGAGCTTTTTCTTCTTTGAATCTTCTACCGTATTAACTATAGTATGTCCTTTGATAAAAAAATAACCTACAAGAAGGGTCGCTGTATAAAATAGAATAACAATAAAAAAAGAAAGCCGATCGGGAGTATGAGATTTAATCACTATTGTTTTTTTTAAATGTACTAAAACAAAAAGAAATTTATCCTGTAGCTTAAAAAAAACCTGCTCGCTTTAAAAAAGAACTCAATAATAAACAAAATCAAATAATTATCAGAATGAATGACTCAGCGAGCAGGCTAACAATAAACCAATCTATACTATAGACTGTTTATCATAAAAAAGGTTACATCTCTTTTTTATAATAAAATGTTAAAAACCATGCGCTGATGTTACAAGACTTGCTTTTAGAAAAAAAGTCATAAAAAAAACCTCACTTTGTATGTGAGGTTTAAGTGGTGGGCGCTGAGGGATTCGAACCCCCGACCCCCTCGGTGTAAACGAGGTGCTCTG